>CACYBT010000185.1 GCA_902772715.1 uncultured Succinivibrio sp. | reverse complement strand
CACTCTTCTTTTGGATAAAACAAAGAGATTTATTTTAAAAGCATAAACCAAGTATTAATACTTTTATTGAAGACTGTGGATAATATTTTTTTCAATTATTTTATTCAAAATTTATAATAATTTTTGAGAGATCTCTGTATGCAGTTCCTTTCTAGATTTCAGCGTATCGAAATGCTTTCTGGTACGCTTTATGACAAAATTCTTTTTTTTACATTACCGCTAGCCTTAACCGGTATTTTGCAGCAATGCTTTAATGCTGCAGATGTCATGGTTTTAGGTCATTTTGTTGGTGATAGTGCCATGGCTGCGGTAGGGAACAATGTGCCTATCATTGGTCTTCTGGTGTCTCTATTTATGGGGGCCTCTATTGGCGCTAATGTTGTTGTCGCAAGATACCTTGGTATGCAGGACAAAGAGAATGCCAAAGATGCGGTTCAGACATCCTTTCTTGTTTCTGTAATTCTGGGGATTAGTCTTGCGGTTTTGGGCCTTGTCTTCTCTGGTATCACTATTGATGCCTTAGAGGTTCCGCAAAGTGTTCGCGAAGAATCATTAACCTATCTTCGTATTTATTTATTAGGCCTTCCTTTCATGTCAATCTATAATTTTGAAGCGGCACTTCTTCGGGCTAAGGGGGATACGGCAACACCATTGGTGGCTCTTTTTTATGCAGGTATCTTAAATCTTGTTGGAAATCTTGCGGGAGTCTGCCTTTTTCATTACGGTATTGGCATTGTTGCTTTAACCACTACACTTGCCAATATTTTAAGTGCCTGTTTTTTGTTTTATAGGATGCTTAAGGCTGAAGATGAGATTAGTCTTAGACTTAACACTCTGCATACATTCAATTTTCGTAAGTGCCGTGCTATTTTCAAGATCGGTCTGCCTGCCGGAGTACAGGGCATGGTCTTTTGTCTATCGAATCTTGTAATTCAGAATGCCATCAATTCTTTAGGTGCTGATGTCATGGCAGCCTCTGCTGCAGCTTTTATTTTGGAAATCAATGTCTATGCTTTTGTTAATGCTTTTGGCCTTGCCACTACCACTTTTGTGGGACAGAATTTTGGTGCAGGCAATCTTTCACGCTGCAGACGCGCAACTTTTGTGACAATGGGACTTGGAGTAGTGGTGTCACTTGTGATAACCGGTATTATTGTGATTTTTATGACGCCACTTTTGGCTCTTTTTTCGGCAAGTCAGGTGGTTATATCATTTGGTATCATAAGAGTACTGTATGTACTGATGCCGCAGCCTATAAATATTGTTCTTGAAGTGCTGTCGGGCGCTATGCGCGGGTATGGCTTTTCACTACCACCTGCTATTATTACGCTCTTTTCTATCTGTGGAGTACGACTTATCTATGTTTTTACAGTTTTTGAAGAGCACCAGTCCTTTGATACTCTAATGCTCGTGTATCCACTTTCGTGGATAGTGTGTATTGCGCTCCTATCTGTAGTTTATGTGCTGCATCAGCGCCATCTAACTTATAAACATCAATCCTAATGAGGATACTACACTAGTATCTCCCCATATTTGAGCCATTGAGGTAAAAATTTGGGATTAATGCTGGCTAAAAAAATATTTTTATAGGATTGGATAATTTGATACAAAAATGCTAATTATGGTTAAAAGCAAAAAAAAAGAGACTGATCTTATTCAGTCTCTTACGTATCATTTTATTTTTATACAGATTGTTATTTATTACGCTCTGCGTCAATGAGTTTAACAAACTCATCGCCATTCTTTTCGGTGTAGATAGAACGGACATTTAAAGTAGCCTTCATAAAGGCATCGGCATCTACGTCATCATTGACCTGAATACCGGTTTTCTTCATTTCCTCAATCATCTTCACTTCTTCCTTGGCATTGACCTCACGCTGATATTTTGCAGCATCGCGTGCGCACTCAAGAATTAACTGCTGGTCTTCTTTTGATAATTTGTCGAATTTCTTCTTGTTCATCATTACGGTGACAGCAGTATAAGCATGCTTGGTCATGGACAGATATTTTTGAATCTCATAGAATTTACCAGCATATAGCGTGGAGATTGGGTGATCCTGAGCGTCTATAGCACCGGTTTCCATGGCAGTATACAATTCACCATAAGCCATTGGTACTGGGTTAGCACCCAATGCCTTAAAGGTGGCAACTAGCATATTGGATTGAGGTACACGGATCTTGAGTCCGGCACAGTCTTCTGGTTTTACAATTGGCTTATTGTTGTTAGTCATATTACGGAAGCCGTTTTCAAAATAGGCTAGTCCCTTAAGTCCCAGTGGCTCTAAAGTAGCATATAATTTATCACCAATTTCACCATCTAATACACGATAAGCATGTTCCTTATCTTTGAAAATGAATGGAATATCCAAAACAGCCATGACAGGGGAGAGTCCTGAAGCAATACCGCCTCCGACCATGGCAATATCAATAGTACCGGAGCGGGCACCAGAGACAATTGACTGAGAATTACCCAAGGTACTGTCAAAGAAAGTTTTAACTTCAATATTGCCGTTACTGCGTTTTTTTACCTCATCGGCAAAATATACAGCACCCTGTCCCTGAGTATTGTCCTTTGAGACATCAGTTGCGTAGCGCAGTACGGTTTTAGCCTCAGCAGTCATGGCAAATGATGCACCGATAACAGCTGAGAGTAGTACACAGAGGGTTTTCTTCATATTTTTCATATGTGCTCCTTAATTAAACACAAGGTTTTAGGTTATTTGCCAATCATAAAATTGAGTGGCGCGATAATAATTTCTGGAAAAATCAAAAACAGGATCAGTAATGCCATAAGTGATAGAGCATATGGCAGAATACCTAGGACTGAGCGTTCAAATGGAACTTTTGTAACTGATGACACAACATTGAGCACATTACCCACAGGAGGAGTAATAAGACCAATTGAACAGCAGATAATAAACATCACACAGAAATAAATCTCATGAATGCCTGCTTCATGGATTAGTGGCATCAGTACTGGAACTAAAATCAGTACAATTGGGATTAAATCAAGTACCATACCCATTACCGTGAGCAGGATAAGAATAAGAGCCATCAATAGTTTTGGTGAATCAATCATTGGTTTTAAGAGTTCAATGACCGTGCCTGGAAGATCTGCAATCGTCATAAGCCATGCCGATACCTGAGCTGCAGCCACCATCATCATAATTACGGCTGTTGTTTTTACGGTATTTAAAAGACAGTTGTAGATAGCCTTGAAACTTAATTCCCGATACACACAGATGGAAATGAACAGAGCATAGACTGAGGCTACGGCTCCGGCTTCAGTTGGGGTAAAAATACCGGTCTTAAAACCACCGATAATAATAACCGGAAGCAGTAAGGCCCAGATCCCACTCTTAAATGAATCAAAGATTTCTTTTCCGGTGGCTTTTTTGCAGGCCTCATATTTTCTGGCACGCAACGCCCACACCATACACAGGGTAATTCCCATTAAAAGACCAGGTACAATACCAGCCAAAAACAACTGGGAGATGGAAACAGAGGCAGTGACACCAATAACAATAAAAGGAATTGATGGAGGAATGATAGGTGCAATAATACCGCCTGAGGCAATAAGACCGACTGAGCCTTCCTTTGGATAGTTTGCATTACTCATCATCGGAAACATAATGGCGGCAATTGCAGCGGTATCTGCTGCTGGCGAGCCGGAGAGAGAAGCCATAATCACTGCGGCAATAATGACAACATAACCAAGACCTCCTGCCTTATGTCCGACCAGTTTCATGGGTAAATCCACCAGGCGACGGGCTAAACCGCCCACGTTCATGATTTCACCGGCGAACACAAAGAAAGGAATGGCTAATAGGGTAAAATTATCGGCGCCATTGATAAGACTCTGGGCTACAATCTGCGGATCTAGCATGTCCATGTACCACATAAGACCCATACCGCACATTAAAAGAGAAAAAGCAATTGGAATACCGATAACTACAGAGGTTAAAAGTATAACTAAGAATAAAAAGACAGTCATTACAGTTCCTCCCTAACCTCATGCTTTACGGTACTATCAGTATGTTTGGCTTTATTTGTAAAAAGTCTTATAAGACGTATACAAAGCATAATCATCATGCCAAAACTTCCCAGAAGACCTGCCGAATAGACAAAGCCTAAGGAAATACCAGCCACAGGAGAATGATCGGTAATATTAACCTCGGTTAAATCAATACTGCCTAGAAAAAAGAGCAGACACCCCAAGATCATGGCTATTTCACAGACAACCTTAAGAACAAACTGAAGTTTCACAGGAAATTTCTTGCGTATAAAATCTACATAAATATGCGAGTCGTCACGTACAGCAATGATGGCGCCAATATAGACAACCCATATAAAGAGAAAACGAGATATTTCTTCAGAAAAGACAATACTTGAATTAAGTAGAAAACGCATGGCTACATTAACAATCACTAACAGTGACATAATAACCAAAAGTACCACGCAGAAAACGTCAAGAGCCTTAGATACGGTCTTAGAAATGCTGTCCACTTTTTACCTCAGATAACAGAATTTAAACTTGGTGTATTCTAAAGAAAATATTAAAAAAAAAAGTTGGAAGTATCACATAAAAGGCATTTTGTGCTAAGTTGTAAATAATCTTATATTTACAATAACAGGTTGAATATGCATAAAATAGTGAGGGAAATTTTTCAAGATCTAGAGCAAAAGGTTTTTTGAATGAATAACATTATATAGGAGTGGTTCATGCTTAAATGTATACTTATGGGTGTGTCGGGGTGTGGTAAGACTTCCATAGGTAAAGCCCTGGCATCAAAGTTTGCAATCACCTTTTTAGATGGCGATTTGCTGCATTTAAGGAATAATATTGACAAGATGGCTCAAGGTTTGCCCTTAAATGATGAAGACAGAGCGCCATGGCTTGAGCGTATTGGTGATGTCTTTTATGCTGCAGAGCATCTGCATACTCCTATTCTTATTGCCTCATCCTGTTTGAAAAAGGCCTATCGTGATTATCTTGTGTCCTATCATCCGGGGCTCATTTTCATTTATCTTAAAGGGGATAAAAAAACTATTCTTGGGCATATGCAGAATAGGCACGGACATTTTATGAAGTCTGATCTTTTGGATTCACAGTTTTTAACCTTAGAAGAGCCTGGCAAAGATGAACCCTATATTCATAGTGTCAGTATTGCCGCCGATTTTAACACCACCTTAAATTCCTGTATCAGGATTTTAGATAGTATTAAGCACACATTGGAGTAATGATGAAAAAAGTAATAGCATCTGTAACCCGTGCCATAGAGGAACGTTCAGAAACAACCTATCAAAAATATCTTGAGATGATCAAAAAACAGGAGAAGATGGGGCGCTACCGCGAGCACTTAACCTGGGCCAATATTGCCCATGCGGCTGCCTCTTCAACTGATGAGGTGAAAGAACATCTAATTATAGGGGACGCTAAAAACTTTGCCATCGTCAGTGCTTATAACGATATGGTGAGTGCTCATACTCCCTATGAGACATATACTGGTCTTATCAAGGATACACTTTTAAGATTCGATATGTCTGCTCAGGTGGCTGGAATGGTGCCGGCTATGTGTGATGGTGTCACGCAGGGACAGCCTGGAATGGATCTTTCGCTTTTTTCAAGAGATGTAATTGCCAAAAGTGTGGCTATCGCTCTGTCTCACAATATCTTTGACGGTGTATTTCTTTTGGGAGTGTGTGACAAGATTGCTCCAGGCATGCTCATGGGAGCCGCCGCTTTTGCTCATCTGCCCTTTGCTGTGGTCCCAACAGGACCTATGGAAAGTGGTATTTCCAATAAAGAAAAAGCCTTGGTTCGTGAAAAATATGTCAGAGGTGAGATTGATAAGATTGAACTGCAGCGCATGGAATGTAAGTGCTATCATTCCAAGGGCTGCTGTACTTTTTATGGTACTGCAAACACCAATATGCTGATCTGTGAATCCTTAGGCCTTATGCTCCCAGGACAGGCCTTTATTATGGCTGAATCAGAGCTTCGTGATGCGCTAACCTTTTTTGAGACATGTGCCTTAGCAGGTGGGATTGCTGGGATTAGTCCTAAGCCTTTATACAAGGTACTGACACCTAAAAACTTGGTTAATGCCTTGGTGGTACTTTTGGCCTCAGGAGGCTCAACCAATCATACTCTGCATCTTGTGGCCATGGCACGCAGCCTCGGCATTATCATTACTTGGGATGATATTGCCACTCTCTCCCATGCGGTACCGCTGCTCCTGCGCATTTATCCTAACGGAGTGTGCGATGTTAATGACTTTGAAAGAGTTGGTGGTGTGCCGGCACTATTAACTGCGCTTAAAAATCGAGGTCTGGTGCATGAGGATGTCGAGGGAGTTTTTGGTGGATTTGATCTGATGCAGAAAAAAGCGCTAGTCATAAATGACCGTCTTATCTTTGATGATCCCAAAGATACTCGCGATGACATCTTTGCACCTCCAAACAGCAATAAAGATGAACCTATTCTTATTACCAAAGGTAAGCCTTTTGCAAAAGAAGGCGGCCTAAAGGTTCTTCATGGAAATTTAGGAGAAAGCATCATCAAGGTTTCTGCGGTAGCACAAGAACATCTTTATGTGAAAGCTCCGTGCCGAGTCTTTAATTCTCAGTATGAAGTAGCGGCAGCCTATAAAAATGGTGAATTTAAAGAGGATGTCATAATTGTGGTACGTTTTTGCGGTCCGGCTGCTTGTGGTATGCCGGAACTGCATATGCTCATGCCGGTTCTTAATAATCTTTTAAAATCAGGACTTAAGGTCGCTCTTGTTACCGACGGAAGACTCTCGGGAGCATCCGGTGGTGTTCCCTGCGCACTTCATCTTTATCCTGAGGCTAAGGTCGGAGGTGCTATTGCTAAACTTATGGATGGGGATGAGATTGAGTTTGATGCAGTGAACGGCACACTAAATACCAGCGCTGATCTCAGTAATCGCAAAGCCTTAGAGATAGAGTTGGATAATGATACTTTCGGGCGCTATCTCTTTGAGGATTCAAGAAATCATGTGGGAGCATCAGGAGAAGGCGCTACCACGCTTTTTTAAGATACACATAAAATGATCTGCCTTCTATCAGCAGGTGTATTTAAATGAATCATATGCTTGCTGCCATTTTAGCTTAAAGGACAAATGAGCATCACGATACTGTGTTTTTTTACGATCATTTTACTACTTGGGTTAAAGCGTCTGCAGATATAGAAATTTGTTATCTCTTTTCCCGAGGATGAAGCAGTATTGACATACTGATACCATGGCAGATTAAGATGTCCTGGAACCGAAGGTATTTCAATATTGAGATCTTCCCAGTAGGCATTTATAAAGATATAGATATATACCCCTTTTTGACGGTGGAAGAAGAGCAAGCCGATGGAGTGAGACATATCAGACCAGTCCGGCTGGAATGGTTTAATGCCATGCCATTGAATTTTTGCGTTTTTAAGAGCCTTGTCGAGACGATTTTCGGCCTTAATGGCTCGAATATGTCCTTTTTTACGCAATTTTATAAGTTGTTTGGTGAAGTTGAGCATATTGCTCTGTTGTTCACTGTAATCCCAATTGAGATAAGAGAGTTCATTGTCCTGACAGTAGGCATTGTTGTTTCCCATCTGTGTGCGCAAGACTTCATCTCCCATAAGGATCATAGGAGTTCCATATGACATCATGGTAATCGCCATGAAGTTTTTGGCCTGACGCAATCTTAGTTTGTTGAGATTCTTATCATCAGTTGGACCTTCAAAACCATAATTGGCAGAATAGTTGGCATCATTGCCGTCACGATTATCCTCACCGTTGTGCTCATTATGTTTATGTGAGTAGCATACTAGATCGTACAAAGTAAAACCGTCGTGACAAGTTACAAAATTTATGGATTTTTGAGGATCAACCTCATGTTCATTATAGATATCTGGAGAGCCTAGGACTCTTAAAATAAATGGTTTGACAAAACCACAGTCACCACGCAGGAAGGCTCGTACATCATCCCGGAATTTTCCGTTCCACTCACGCCATTTATAGCCGGAGATGGCGCCTAACTGATAAAGACCGCCTGCATCCCAAGGTTCGGCAATCAATTTGCATTCGGCAAGATTGCGATTAGCATCAATAGCCAGAAGAGTAGTATTGTCATTCATTGGCACGCCCTTTTTGTCACGGGTGAGAATGGAGGCTAAATCAAAGCGAAAGCCATCCACATGCATTTTTTCATGCCAGAAAATAAGTGAGTCGATGATAAGAGAACGTACCACCGGCAGATTAGCATTTAGAGAGTTACCACAACCTGAGAAATTCTGGTGATAACCATCTTTGATAATATAATAGCCATTTCTGTCAAGGCCTTTAAAACAGAAAGTAGGACCTCGGTCATCACCTTCGGCTGTATGGTTGTAGACCACATCTAAAATCACCTCTATGCCATGCTTATGTAAGGCTTTGACCATATCACGAAATTCATTTAATGGTCCCATGATGGAACGATCTGAAGAATAACGGTCATGCGGAGCAAAAAATGATACCGGTGAATATCCCCAGTAGTTTTTAAGCCCAGGACGCGCATCATTTTCATCAAACTGGTAGATAGGCATTAATTCTACAGTGGTTATTCCAAGTTCCACAAGATAAGGAATTTTCTCAATGAGTCCCCGATATGTTCCTCTTTGTGTAGCATCAAGTCCTGAAGTTTTAGAGGCAGTAAAACCCTTTATATGCATTTCATAGATGATGGTATTGGCAAGGGAGTGATGAGGAAAGGCATCAATACCCCAGTCATATTTATCTATATCGACAACAGCACTTTTTAATGCTCCGGATATCGCCTCTTCTGTACTTCCTTCCTGAAAGCGATTGTAATGGTCAGGGAAAAGCACACGCTTGGCATAAGGATCAAGCAGTACCTTATTAAGTGATACGGAATTAGAATCATCAAGAGCCTTGGTAATACGATATGCATAAATTTGACCTGAAGTGATACCGTGGACAAAGACATGCCAGTAGTAAGTTGATTTGAAGACAGATGATGAAAGGTGAATTACGGTTGGATTTCCATCATTAACATCATCAAAGAGTAGGAGATCAACTTCGGCAGCATAGGGACTCCAAAAGGCAAAGTTTACTCCATCTTTTGAAATGGTCGGGCCTAAATGCTGGCAGTTGCCACTTGAGATGATGTAATTGTGGGATGACATATAAATCCTTAAGAGATGTAAAAGAATCAAATTTTTCAAGTATGAAATTATAGAATAAATCGCTTTTTTTTACTAGATCTTAAAGCCCGACACTCCCGAGAACAAGCCCGTGTGGTTCAAATGACAAGGTTATGGTTGTAAGCGTATACCATTTTTTGAGGAGTTTAAGCTACAAGTTTGTCATTCCACACGACTGAAGTCGTGAGATCCCTGTTTCATAGACCGCTGCATAAAAAGGCTACGTCATACACCATCTATTATATCATTCGCTAAATACGTTAATTAATTATTAACTATCGTGATAT
>CACYBT010000184.1 GCA_902772715.1 uncultured Succinivibrio sp. | reverse complement strand
TAAACAGGATATACGAGAGCTTTGTCCTTCTTTAAGTATTAGTTCTGTGGAAGGTGCACTAAGAAAACTTGTAGATTCAGGAGAACTCAAGAGAGAGGGGCATGGAAAAAATACATACTACTATAGGGGAAATTAGATATTAAAGCCTCAGGAATTCTTCTCGGAAAGGTAAAGAAACGGATTTGTTAAGAAAAATCAAAAACTCCAGTTAAAGAGATTGAGAAGAATCTAGAAAAAAGAAAGTGTTAACTCAGAAGGCTTTGGTAAAAGACTACAGATTTCGTTTGTATAAATATTCTGTTGAATACTTTCTTTTGGTGTGGCTATTGGGGTAGTATGTTAAAAAATCTATTTATAAACATGACCATTACGTTAAGACGAAAAACAATTATTTTGATCTTAAAGGTATGCGTCACAATTGTAGGTGAGTCAAAAACGACTTTTGCTAACTCTTATTGGGTTTTGTACTTCTACAGTTGGATTCTGTGGGATCCAATAGCTCAGTAATAACAATCAAGACTTACCTGTTTTCACAGTAATAAGAATCATAGCGACACTGTTTTGCTCCCACAAAACTAGAACGGCGCACATGAAGTTCTAATGGTAAAGCGCTGACTGGTCTTTTAATCACAATATGATGTGTAGCAATTTCAAGAAGAGAGTTTGCATACTCAAGAGTATCGTCATCTTCCCCCACAATCATATGAAAAATCTGCATGTTCTTTTTCACTTCAGCAGATTTCTGTTTTTTAGGAAACATGGGATCATAATAGACCACCATCGGCCGATCCATAGTAAAGGTATTCTCGTCTAAATTATCCAAAATACTTCCTAAAGGCGCGAGAACAGGCCCTCCTGCAGTAAACCTTGAAGGGAGAGTACTAGTTTTAAGATTTTCTACCGCTCCTCTTAACAGCAACCATACCAGAGGATTTCGCTCAAACATGGTAACCTTGCACCCATGACCTGCAAGTATCATACTCTCCCTTCCCAAACCTGCTGTGGCATCAAAAACCGATGGCTGATCAAGGCGCCCTAATACTGCCTTTAAAAGAGGCTCAGTATTGCGTCCAAAATGGTTGATACGCCACATTAAAGTTTCATCAGCAAGGGAAATTCTAAAAGGTTTAAAATTTTGATGCTCATCATGGATGAACAGTGTCACTTGCCTTGACACTTCAAGTCGTAATGAGGGAGTTTTGGAATGATATAGCGGATGGTTCTGTATTTTCTTAACAGCTTTTTGCGCTTCCTGATAAAAGGGACAGTCATCCGCTAAAACAATATCAATCATAAGGCGATTTTGGCAATTTCATTAAAGGCAGCAGCAGTGTCTGGAGCGTGACCATGCCACAGTTCATAACCTAAAACAGCCTGTAGCACAAGCATTCCAAAACCGTCAGCAACATTTTTTACTCCAAGTTTTTTGGCATGCTCTGTAAAAATAGTTTTGTGTTCTTTGTGGTACATAAGGTCATAGACAAAACTTGAAGAAGCAATCACCCTATTCTCAATGTTAGGCAATACCCCCATAAGTGAAGAAGATGTGGCATTCAGTATCAGTGAGTATTTGGGCTCTAAATTCTCCTGACGCACTAGATTAACCCGTTCATCTGTCATTTCTCTTATACTCTCTAGTTTCTCAAAATGGCGATTGGTCATAGTGACACTTAAAGGAGATTCTTTGAGAATTGGCAATAAAATTCCTTTGGCGGCACCACCTGCACCAATGATAAGAACATGCTCCTTTGCAAGATTAAGTCCTAGTCTTTTAAGATCATTCACAAGACCACGACCATCAGTATTGTCTCCTAAAACACTGCCATCTGGCATTTTTTTTAAGGTATTAACTGCACCGGCACATTTGGCATATTCAGTAAGATTATCCGCAAATTCACAGGCATCAACCTTACATGGAACAGTGATATTACAGCCATTACCCCCAAGTCTAAAAAAATCAGCACAGGTTTTACTAAACATACCACTTTCAACCAGGATTTTCTCATAGGTAATGTCATCATGCATCATTTTTGCAAAAAGGCCGTGTAGTACAGGTGACAGTGAATGAGCCACCGGATTGCCTAAAATTGCGTATTTTTCAGTCATTATTCTCTCCAGTTTGGACCTTTTCTAATTAGTGTATCGGTAACAATATCATATATGGATGTTGGTTCTCGCTGTCCACCACATGGAAGATTTAAAACAAGATCCACTCCCTCTAGAATTTCCTTGTCAATGTTACTGAGATCAGCACTGGCAGGGTTACCTGATAGATTAGCACTCGTGGAAATAAGAGGACAGCCTGAACTGTCACACAGTTCCATCATAGTCTTAAAGGCGGTCACTCTAAGAGCCAGGGTATTATCTATACGAATAGCCCTGTTACTATAGCCTTTTTTGACTGGAACCACAAAAGTGTGCGGACCAGGCCACATCTTCATCATAAGCGCGTAGGATTGCACGCTAATATGACGAGCATCCAACAGATTGATTACTCTGCTTAAAACAGAATCCACAACAATAAGACCTTTGCCAATATCACGTTTTTTTAGGTTAATAAGACGGTCTATAGCATCGTGATCTTCCATATTGCAGGAAATTCCATATACTCCTTCCGTAGGACAGACTATGAGACCACCTTTTTTAATAACCTCCGCGGCATCTTTAACATTTGAAGAATACTGCATAACTAATCCTAACTGTTAAGACCAAATTTCTTGTTTAAAGCATCTGCCACTGTCTCATTTTTCTTGAGAATGGCACTGGCGGAAGCATTACGCTGCTGGAGCAGCTTGTCTTGCAGTACACTGTCTTCAATAGACAAAATCTGTGCAGCAAGATAACCGGCATTTTTGGCCCCAGCCTTTCCTACGGCAACACATGCCACAGGAATACCCCCTGGCATCTGCACCGTAGAGTACAGTGCATCCACGCCATTAAGAGGGCCACCGTCGCAAGGAATACCAATTACCGGTCTTACCGTTCTTGCTGCCACAGCACCTGCAAGATGAGCGGCTAATCCGGCAGCAGCAATAAACACCCCGCAACCTCGATTCTGAGCATCTAAAACATAATCTTTCACAACATCAGGGGTACGATGGGCAGAGGCAACCTTGACCTCATAGGCAATATCAAAAGATCTCAAAACTTCGATCGTATTCTCAACGAGAGGCAAATCCGAATCAGAACCCATTATAATTGCCACAAAATGTTTAGCCATAAGTTTTCTCCTTTTAAACTATGTTCTTACTATTATATGTTTGCGTTTTTTTCTACTTGCACATAATGTATTGCCACACACAAGACCAATACCTTTTTTAAATTTCTTCTCATACATTACTGTAAAGCCACAGTCTTGACATACCCTCGAAACCGGTTTTCCTGGAGTCGTAAATTTACAAGTAGGGTAATTGTCACATCCATAAAAAAACTTTCCGTTGCGTCCTTGTCGTTGGGTGAGTTTCCCTTTTTTACAAATCGGACAGGTAATATCCGTGGTATTTGTAGGTTTATAGATATACTGACATTCCGGGTAGTTGGAACATCCCACAAACATGCCAAAACGTCCTTTTTTTATTTCAAGATTATGCCCGCACCAAGGGCACTCTTTAGACAATTCCACCATGGTTTTTACTGTATGGCTTACAGATACAGGCTTAAGATATGAGCACTGCGGGTAATTAGAACATCCTAAGAACAGACCACGATTAGAATGTCTTAAAACCAGTGGCTGACCACACAAAGGACAGACATCATCAGAATTCTCACCAAGACTTAGGGGCTCATCTGCCACTGTTGACTCTGTATGTTTAGGACTTGCTTCATAATCAGACTGTTCCAAAGATACTGAGTTCTCTTGTTCCTCTACCCTGTTCTCTTGCTCTCCATCAAGCATAGTATCACTATGCATCTTCTGCTCCATTTCCTTATGACTACCAGGAGGTATGTAGGTACCTTAAACAATCTAAAAAAATAATGTAAAACATTATATAATGGTAAATTTAGAAATTAGAAATCTGTATAAAAAAGATGCAAAATCTATGTGCTAATCCAAATAATATTTATAGATATCCCAGATGGGTGATAGGCTGATGCACATGTTTAACAAAAGGCTTTAACATTATGACCATAAGAACCGTAATCGTCTATCCAGATGAGATCCTGCGCAAACCAAACAAAACTATCACTGTATTTGATGATAAATTAAAAGAACTTGCAGACGACATGTTCGAAACCATGTATGAGAACGAAGGTATCGGTCTGGCTGGTCCGCAAATTGCAGAAAACAAAAAAATTGTTGTCATAGATATTCCTGATGATGACGGCTCACAGGGTAACAACAAGGTTGTCCTCATTAATCCTGAAATAGTAAGCAAAGATGGAGAGTTAATTGAATCAGAGGAAGGATGCCTGAGCGTGCCGGGATATAAGGATAAGGTTCAGCGTTATGAAAGAGTTAGCGTGAAATATCAGGATTTAGATGGTAAAGAACAGCATTTTGATAATGTAGATGGTCTTTTGGCCATCTGTCTGCAGCATGAAATCGATCACCTGCATGGCAAAGTTTTTGTGGACATGTTATCACGCTTAAAAAGAGAACGTCTTATAAATAAACTAAAAAAACACGGCACCGCTAGTGAGGATTAAAAAGCGTGGATAACACCAAGATTATTTTTGCAGGTACACCTGATTTTGCTGCGGTACACCTTGAGGCTCTTTTGAAAAAAGGGATTCGTCCCCTTGCAGTATATACCCAGCCCGACCGTCCTAAAGGGCGCGGGCATACTCTTTGTCCATCACCCTGCAAAGTTATAGCACAAAAGGAAGGAATTCCGGTATACACTCCACTGAACTTTAAGCGCGAGGAGGATATTGACGAATTTATTCGGCTCGGGGCATCCCTACTTATTGTCGTGGCCTACGGACTTATTTTACCGCACCGTCTGTTAACTTCCCTATCCCTTGGTGCTATCAATGTTCATGCTTCTCTGCTGCCTTTATACCGTGGAGCAGCACCTATTCAGCGTGCACTTTTGGAGGGACAGGATACCACCGGAGTCACTATCATGAAAATTGCGGATGCTCTGGATGCTGGTGATATATACACTTATGCCACTCTTAAAATCCTGCCTACTGATACTTCAGAATCACTGTTCAATAATCTTGCCGAACTAGGGGCCAAAACTCTCGTAGATAACCTACCTAAAATCATAGATGGGAGTCTCTGTGCTACTCCACAAGACGAAAATAAGGTTACCTATGCAAAAAAAATAACCAAGGAAGAGTCTGCACTTAATTTTTCAAAAGATGCTAAAACACTGGAGCGCGAGGTACGCGGTCTGTATCCATGGCCTGTGGCTACAATAAGGCTTGATGATGTGATATACAAGATCTTTACTTCAAGCGTGGTGACATCTGACTCCCCCGCACAACCTGGCACAATTTTAGGATGTGATAACAGAGGACTACTTATTAAGACCTCAAAAGACATACTGTGTATTGAAACCCTACAGGCTCCTGGTAGAGGGAGAGTGAAGGCCTGTGACTTCTGTCGCTCAAAAAAAGATGTTTTTGCTGTAGGCAGGATCCTTGAATTTTAGGATATGAGCTATGCGCAGCACTTCATTTAAATCAGTCTCTACACACATACCTGCAGGTGTTATGGTAAGAGTGCACGCAGCCAACTGCGTTTTAGGTATTATTAAGGGAAAATCCCTTAATAATACCCTGCCAAAAGCTTTATCCGAACTATCTGCTCTTGATAAAGGACTATTGCAGGAAATTGTATACGGCACACTCAGACATCGTCGTCTTCTTGACAATACCTTAAAAGATTTTTTGAAGAAAAATGTCAAAGGTGCTTTTTTTCTTCCCTATACTCTGCTGCTATGTGCCTTCTATCAGTTAACCATGATGCGGGTTCCGGATCATGCCTGTGTAGATGTCACTGTTGAAGCCTGTCGTTTTTTAAAATGCAGAAATTATTGTAATGCCGTCAATGCCATCCTTCGCAACTTTATTCGTGAGGGTAAACAGTTAAAGGATAGCGACAATCCTGCCATTAGGTATTCAATGCCAGACTGGCTTTATAACAAGATCCATGAAGAATATCCGCGAGAATACCAAAGTATTCTTGAAAATTCCAATAACAAGGCTCCGCTATTTATAAGGGTGGAGAATTCCAAAATAGCCACCACAGAATTTCAGAAAATCCTTGAAAAACAGGGAATTGTCTCCAAATCATATGCAGATATGCCTTCAACTCTACTAATTGAGAAGGCACTTACAGTTGACAAACTCCCCTTTTTCAAAGAAGGGCTGGTGAGTGTACAGGATTTTTCAGCACAGTATGCATCAACTCTACTTAAACTAGAGGATGGCCAGAGGGTTTTGGATACCTGTGCGGCCCCTGGCGGTAAGAGTGCGCATATTCTCGATCTGGCAAATGTCAGCCTAACTTCATGTGAAATTGATATGGCTCGCATGACAACCATGCAAGAAAACTTCAAACGACTTGGACGTTCCCCTCAATGCCTCTGCCTCGATGCAAGTCAAGGTCTTACAAGTATCGAAGGTGAGTTTGACCGGGTACTTGTTGATGCACCTTGCTCTGGTACCGGAGTTATCCGCCGACATCCGGACATTAAGTGGCTAAGACGCCAGAAAGATATTGCCACTCTAGTTGCTACTCAAAGCAGGATCCTGGACCACGCTCTTACGAAAGTAAAAAAAGGCGGAATTTTGTTGTATACTACATGCTCAATTTTGCACGAGGAAAATACTTTACAGGTAGAGCAGTTTTTAGAGCGTCACCACACAGTACATCTTTATCCTTTCTCCCATAAAGGACAAGTCTGTGGTTACTACCAGAGACTACCAGGAGAGGATGGTGGAGACGGTTTTTTTTACGCAAGATTTATCAAAGACTAATATATGAAAATTATCATTTTAGGATCTGGAGATGTCAGCCTTGAGCTTGCAAAATACCTTGTTGATGCTGGACATGCTGTTACCATCGCCGACAAGGATTCTGACAAATTGGCAGATATTGCCAACCGTATTGACCTAAGATGTGTAGTGGGCAATCCCGCCTCTCCTGAAACCTTAAGGAAAGCAGGAGCCAAAAATACCGAACTTCTAGTTGCTACCACTTCAGAAGATGAAGTAAATATTACGGCCTGCTCGGTCGCACATTTTCTATTCAAAATCACCAGAACCATTGCTCGTCTGCGCGCTCAGGACTATCTTGGGGAACGTGATATTCTCTTTGGCAGAAACGGTATTCCCATCGACCATATTATTTCAACAGAGGATGCTGTCACTAATACAATCAAGGCAAAGGTAGACTTTCCAGGGATCAATGCGTTTGGTTCCTTCTGCAAGGGAACTTTGGCCGTGGTCAGTACCAAGGTTAACTCAGATGGCAAAATGTGCGGCAAACTTGTAGCAGACTTTAACAAGTTTGATGCTGCGGATGCTGTTGTCCTGGCAATCTATCGGCGAGATCCCTACGGGAATGTAAAATATCTCAGTAAATTGGATAACGAAATCTTTGTACAGGGGGATGAAGTATTCTTCTGCTGTATACGTGAAAACATTAAACACCATCTGCGAGCTTTTCGTGATCTGCCTGTTCCTAAAAGATTTATTACTATTTCTGGAGGAACACATATTGCTGATTTTCTTGCCAAAACACTGTCAGAAAACTATAGTATTAAACTTATTGAATCCGACGCCGACCGCGCACGTCGTTCGGCCATAAGCCTACATTCCTCAAGTGCCCAGATTTTTAACGCTGATCCTACAGATATGGATTTTATTCGTGAAGAAAATCTTGATAAATCGGATCTGTACATCGCTGCGACCCCTTTTGATGAAACTAATATCATGTCCTCACTTATCATGCGCCGTATGCACAATGTGCAAACAGCAGCGATTATTAAAGGTGACGGTTATATTCAGTTAACCGACAATGATTACAGTGAAATAAATTCCGTGATCATGCCCAAGGACTCCATCATTTCTGCCCTCCTGACCTCCATTCGTCAGGAAGGAGTTGAGTCGGTAAGTCTGTTCCGACAGGGCAAGGCTGAGGCAATTGAACTCGTGCTCGAAGGCAGTAAATCAAGTTCGCAGGTCATCGGCAGAAAACTCTCAGATTTGAACCTGCCTCGTGGTGTTACCTTAGGCATGGTTAGTCGCAATAAAAGATTTCTGAGAATTGACGACAAATTTGTGTTTGCTGCCAAGGATCATATCATCGCGTTTTTAGATGACCATACACAAATGAGAAAGCTAGTAAAAATGTTCCGTCCTCGTTCAAATTGGATACCATCGTGGTTGTAGATTTTCGTCTTGTTGCCAAACTTCTGACTCCCGCACTGTTTGTGTTTGGGATCATTGCTTTTATACCGACCATTTGCGCCTATCTGAATGCTTCAAGTGCCATTTCAGCATTTTATGTATCTGGCGGCATCAGTATTTTATTAAGTTGTATCTTTAAGAAAATCGGTGAAGGTGCAGGACAATATCCTTCCCTGCGTGTTTTATTCCTGTTTACCACCTCATTATGGGTCATAGTCTCTCTTATTTCAGCCATACCCTTTTATTACGCTCTATCTGATATCAGTATCAGTCAGGCCATTTTCGAATCGTGCTCTGCCTTGTCAACTACAGGTTCCACAGTTATTACAGATCTTGATTCAAGGCCTCACTCCATTCTGCTGTGGCGAGCTATTCTGCAGTATGTCGGTGGAGTGGGATTCGTGGCGTTAGCGGTAATCATTCTGCCAATTTCAGCCATGGGTGGAATGAGTATCTTTAGAACAGAATCGAGCTCCTTTGATGATTCAGCCAAGTATACTCCGCATATTAAAATTATGGCTCTGTCCCTTCTCATTTGGTATATTGCTGTTCTTATAGCCTGTACCGCCCTCTATATGGTCGGAGGTTTCTCATTTTTCCGCGCTCTGACTACTGCTATGAGTACAGTGGCAACGGGTGGCATGACACCAAACGACAGTTCCATGAATGGCACGACACCTTTTATACAGTATACGGCAGTGGCCTTCATGTTTATTTCCTCATGCCCTTTTATGCTCATTCTATCCTCAATCGCGGGCAACTATCTTGATCTATTTAAAGATCAACAGGTAAAAGGCTTCTTTTTCATAAATCTTATTGTCACTGTAGTAATAGCCCTATCCCTTATTTTTTTTAACAACTATGAAATTGAGAAAGCGTTTCGTATAGCTCTATTTAATGTGGTGGCTATTACCTCAACGACAGGTTTTGCTCTTGAAGATTTTACCACGTGGAATCATTTCGCTTCCATGGTGTTTCTATTCATTATTGCCATAGGGGGTTGTTCGGGCTCAACATCAGGAGGCATCAAGACGTTTCGCCTACAGATTTGCTATTCGATGTATAAAACACAGCTGCAGAAGTTAATTCACCCGCACATCATAAGTGAACCACGTTTTAAGGGGAAAGTTATCGATCCAGGCACTCTGTCTGCGGTTATTACCTACCTTGTATCCTACATAATCTTTCTGATTATCTCTGCAATAATCGCTTCCATTTTAGGATTAAATATAGGTGACAGTGTTACTGCCACCATTTCCTGTTTATCAAATATTGGACCGGCTATGGGCAGTACTTTAAACCCTTCTACCAACTTCTCTGGTCTTTCTGATGCTCTATGTCTGCTGTTTTCCTGTGACATGATCTTAGGACGACTTGAAATTCTACCGGTGCTTTTGTGTTTTACAAGGCTATTTTACAGACGCTAGACAAAGCGAGAAAAAGATACAAAGAGTATATTTAAATAGAACCTAGTTTTGACAGCTAACTTGTTAAAGATAGTAAACCCAAAAATCCAAAATAAGAACAATAATCCAGGATACATTGTGAATAGCACAGCCTATAAGACAGAATTTTCTTTCACTTGCAATCTTTTTACTATCAAGACAATGGGAAAAGGATCGATAACATGAGGCGGCAAGTGGTACTAGAGCCACGCCCACAATTATGCATTCCCAAAACTTGTGTGAAGTTAAACAGGCAGTTAGAGAACAGCACGCAGAAATTACGTAAAGGATAGCAAGATATACAGCCGAAAATCTATGACCAAGCCGCGAGGCTATAGTCTTTTTTCCGGATAATCTGTCCTCATCAATATCTCGCATAGCCGACACATGTAGCACCATCACCGAATGAATGCCCACAGCAACACCCAAATAGACTGAATCAGGGAAAAAATCCACTACCTGTCCACTTGCACCAAGCACTAACAGCTGGGAACCTAGT
>CACYBT010000183.1 GCA_902772715.1 uncultured Succinivibrio sp. | reverse complement strand
TTCTTTATGCTGATATGGCTCAGTTGGTAGAGCGCACCCTTGGTAAGGGTGAGGTCCCGAGTTCGATTCTCGGTATCAGCACCATTCAATATACATTAAACTTTGTAACTGTAACTGCAGATTGTATATTTTGTAATGATATTTTTATATTTTTGTCATTTTAAAATTAGTTTAACGTGAATATTGCCATATTTTCAGTGGTAATTAAATTTATTATTCGTGATCTTTTTCCCATATTCTTTCCTTGTTTTTTTTTACCATATATTTGAGTTTGTTAATCTTTTGATATGGGGATGGTCAATATGAATTTTAGGTTATTTTTTGCAAGTATTACTCTTGTTTTGTTTGGCTTTACGGCACATTCAGCTGAATTTGTTCCTAATTCCGATATCACTCTTATAGTTTCTTTTAAGGAAGGTTCGGGGACAGATATCGGCGCTAAGATTCTGAGTAAATATGCTCCAAAGTATTTTAAGCATAATCTTATCATTAAAAACATCCCTGGTGAGAATGGCATTACAGGCTGGAAAGCACTTATTAATTCTAAACCTGATGGTCTTACCATAGGTTATTTAAATTTACCTACCTTTACCTCTTATACAATTCCACCGCATAATGTATTTAAAATTGATGATGTTGTGCCTATCTGTAATCATCTTACAGAAACAAGTGTGGTAGTTGTCAGAAGTGATTCTCCTTATAATTCTTTGGGTGAGTTTGTTAAGACAGCACGGGGGAACGGCGGTTTCAAAGCCAGTACTAACGGTGAGCAGGCATCCAATCACACTGCCACTCAGTTGTTTGCTTCTACAGCCAAGTTTCAGTATGAAGCAATTAACTGTAATGGTACTGCCGATCAGCTTTTATCACTTATCAAAGGCGAGGTTGATTTTTGTTGTGCTAAGGTTGGTGATGTTGCAAGTCTGGTAAGTGAGGAAAAGCCGCTCTTAAAGATTTTAGGTGTTTTTTCTGAGAAGAGGCTGCAGACTCTACCACAAGTACCTACTTTACATGAGTTTGGCTATTATGATAAGTGGTACGGATCTTTGCGTGGCATTGTCGGTCCTAAAGGTATGACTCATGAGATGGTAAAGTATTATGAGGACAATTTCTATAAACTTTTAAATGATCCTGAAGTTATTGCTGCGCATAAGGCTAGGAATCTTTATATTGACTTTAGAGATCCTCTGACTTTTGGCGCCATGATTTTAGCTCAAGAATTTTTCTGTCGTGATGTATTACCTACTTTGTATCACGAGAAAAAGGAATAAGGTTTAGTGCAAGTTCTCAAAAGTTAAGCCAGGAATTCCTGGCTTTGATGTTTATATAAGGAATAATTTTTTAAAGAAGCTTAGTTCATTTTTTAGAAATCTGTGAATATAGTTTAAGCCTATTCTATTGTCCGTGCGCTGTTCTCGAAGTGCATGTTCAAGGCAGAGGACAGTATTGAGGTAATCTTTAAAGGTCTCTGCGTGTACGAGAGCATGTTTTAAATCATAATCGACTATGGTCACTTTATCTTTAATAAAGCTCTCTTCAACTTCCAAAAATTGATGATATTTTTTACAACGTTTGGATAGTAATGCTTTTATTTCAGGATCCTTATTCTCTTTTTTTAGCGCCAATCCCATAAGCTGTTTAAAGTTGGAAAGGAATTTTTCATCCCCATCGATATCCATAATACTTTTAAGATTGTGTTTATAAACATAGCGATGGTTAATAGCCTCAGTTGACATTGGATCAAGTTTATTTTGGTCTGCATTTGATGAAAAATTTGTTTCTTTATCTTTAGTAAAATCTTTTTTATCACCAAAAACGAGTGGAATATCAGGTGGTGTACATGATTTTTGATCCTTTTGTGCATTCACAAGAGGTGGTGGAGACTGATTTTGTACAGGAGTGCCTTCAGACGTTCTTTCTTTTATATCAGGATCCGTAGCTTTATCTTCAATCTTACAGGAGTAATTGTTATTTATGGTCGTCAAAGGTTTTTTTAGTACATTTTCGCTATAACCTGTGACATTCTTTCGTAGCTGAGGATCTTCATACCAGTTTTTGGACGTCATTGCTCTACCGCTTATAATTGGTCTTACGGTTTCTAAAAAATCATCTCCTTCCTCAACACTGCGTTCATTGAGAATGTTGTTATGAGCACTGGTGTAAACTTTGTATAAAAGAGAGTCACGAGAAAGATTCAGTATTTCTTTTAACAGTATTTCATCCTTGTTGTGGGTAAGTAACAGCAAGATTTCATCCCATACTTCCTTTAGATAAAGATGAGACAGGGTTAGGGACTGTTCAAAGGTGAGCTGAGGATATTGCTCATTTAATTCATACAGTGAACCGTTCATTTGCCGAAGACAAAAATCATAGAGTGTTGTGGTATAAGGATTGAACTCCTCGTGATCAATGGCTCCTAGTATTTTATGGGAGAATACCTCACGAATATCATGTGAAAAACCGATAAGCAGCAGAACAAAGGAGACACTCTGTGTATTGTAATCACAATAAAGGTAGGTCTTTTTTTTGGCAATGAGTATCATTTCTGCTATAAGTTCTATAGAGTGTGAAAAAATATGACCATCACGCAGATTACGACAGGGAAGATTCTGTACTCTTGAAAAAAATTTTTCAAAACAATTCTTTAGAAGTGGCACGTTGATAGTGCTGATATTGCCGGAAGAACGTATGAGTTCAAAGGCATCTTCAGTTGATGAATACATTCTTGAGTATTCCCTAAGATCAAGACAGATCGGAACAAAAGGCCATAAATAAGGTTTTTTTTCTGTATGCAGATCTTTTTCCTTTTTATGGATCTTCTGTTTTAAGTGAATCCTAAGACGCCGTACCTGTTCGGCCCTAATGAATTCTCGTGACACCATTTTGTCTACATTTTTTTTAACCTCATCGGCAATGGACATCTTGAGATCATTAAGACTGAAAAGCACATAATCTGTGGGAAGATTATGATTTTTTTCTGATTTTTTTTGGAAAAACATAAATACCTCCTTTTCACTTTAATTGTAGAGGCACCTGGAGATGGTTATGTGAAAATATAGTCAAAAAAGTCACAACAAATTGATAATTATATGATCTTCAATAAAAAAATATTTAATTTGTGATCCTCGCTAGTCACTTTAATGCTTTTTATGCCTAAAACGTGGTATATAATTACAGATTAATTTAATTTTTAGGAGACATTATGGCTACCATAAGACCAAGAGAAAGGACAGCTATTATTCAGTCGTTGAGAGCAGGTGTAACTCCTCGCGTTGGACTTGAATACATTCAGGTGGGCAGAGTAAACGAAATTAAGGCTTTGGTTGAGGATCTTGATAATATTGCAGCGCACGGCAGTGCATTTCGCATTGTGGTAGGTGATTTTGGTGCCGGTAAATCCTTTTTTTTGCAGTTGGTTCGCTATTTGGCTTTAGAAAAAGGTATGGTGGTGATGAATGCTGATATGTCTCCTGACCGACGACTTTTTGCCACTGATGGTCAGGCCCGTAATCTGTATAAAGAACTGACGCGTAACATTGCTACTCGTGCTCATCCTGAGGGCAATGCTATGGTGCCTCTTGTGGAAAAATTCATTACTGAGCAATTGAAAGTTGCCGATGAGAGCGGAAGTGATGTGGAAAAGGTGATTAAAGAAAAACTTACTTCGCTTTCAGAAATGGTGGGTGGTTATGATTTTGCACAAGCCATTGCTATTTACTGGAATGCTCATAATGCTGGAGATGAGGAAAAAAAGAGCAATGTTATTCGCTATTTGCGCGGGGAGTATAGCTCTAAGGCTGATGCCAAACGCGATTTGGGACTTCGTGCCATAGTCAGTGACAACAATGTTTATGACCATATCAAACTTCTGGCTAAGTTTGTTACTCAAGCCGGTTATAAAGGACTTTTGGTCAATCTTGATGAAGCGGTTAATCTTTATAAATTGCATTCTTTGCGATCCCGTAGTGCTAACTATGAGCAGATCCTTAGAATTTTAAATGACTGTCTGCAGGGATCTGCAGAAAACCTTGGATTTATGTTTGGAGGTACTCCCGAATTTCTAATGGATCAGCGTAAGGGATTGTATTCCTATGAGGCTTTGCATTCTCGTCTTGCTGAAAACACCTTTGCCCAGATTGCTAATGTCGTGGATTATCACAGTCCGATTCTGATGTTAAAGAATTTATCCCCAGAGGAACTGTATGTACTACTGTGCAACATAAGGGATGTTTTTGCAAATCAGAAAAAAGAGCAGTATCTGGTTCCTGATGAGGCTTTGGTGGCTTTCCTCGAACATTGCTCGAAGAACATTGGCGATGCATATTTCAGAACTCCACGTAATACTATCAAATCCTTTGTTGACTTGCTTTCTGTACTTGAACAGAACCCTGAACTTAACTGGAAAACGCTTATTGGTAATATTTCCATTCAGAAGGAACAGGCTCAGGATGAGGATATTGTAAGTCTTAACACTGATGAAAAGAGCAATGATGACGACGAATTAGCCACTTTTTCTTTATGATACGATGCGTTTACCGCTAAGGCTTTCATGTATATGAGGTAGTCTTTATGTCTGAGTCACTGGATTTACTTGATAATGGTCTATTACGCTTTATCTATAAAAAGGGCTGGAATAGTTTGTTACCTATTCAGGAAGCCTCGATAAGACCTATTTTAAGTGAAGAACATGATATCATTATTTCCGCATCCACCGCCAGTGGCAAGACCGAGGCTGCATTTTTGCCAGCCTTAACTGCAGTTCTTAAAAAAAAATCGAAGCCAGGTATTAGTATTCTCTATATCAGCCCACTAAAAGCTCTTATCAATGATCAGTATCGACGTCTAGAAGAAATGTGCGAATTTGTAAACCTCAAGGTTACTCCTTGGCATGGTGATGTGTCCTTAGGTCGCAAGCACAGGCTGATGTCAAATCCAGATGGTGTCATGCTCACAACGCCTGAATCTCTTGAATCTCTGCTTTTAAGTGAAAGGAAATGGCTTGAAAACAGTATGCAAAGCCTCTCCTTTGTTGTTATTGACGAGTTTCATGCTTTTTTAGGTACTCAACGTGGTTATCAGCTGCAGTCACAGTTAAACAGAATCGAGAATCTTGTCAAAAGGCGTATTGTAAGAATTGCACTTTCTGCCACATTTTCAGACGCTAATGGCGTAATTGCCCTGTTACGTCCGAATGCACAAAAATCATGTGAAGTAATCTGTACGCCTAAAAGCAGTAAGGATAAGTTGTCAGTGCAGATAAGAGGCTATGACTTTACTAGGCAAACTGCTCAGGAAAACGAGGAACAGAATAAATCTTCAGGCTATGACGAGGTGGCTCAGGACATTTTTAAACTGTTAAGAGGAAAAACCAATCTGGTGTTTTGTAATTCACGGTCTACTACAGAGACTATAGCCGCCAAACTGGAAAAACTATGCGCAAATAATTTTGTGCCTAATGAATTCTTTCCGCATCATGGTTCTTTGGCAAAAAATCTGCGAGAGGATCTTGAATACCGTCTCATTGAAGGACGCTGGCCTACTACTGCTATATGTACAGCAACATTGGAACTGGGGATTGATATTTCTGATGTTGTTTCTATTGCTCAGGTTGACAGTCCTATCAATGTATCCTCTTTACGGCAGCGTCTTGGTCGAGCCGGTAGACGCGAGCATAATGCCATTTTAAGAGTTTTTTTACCTGAAAATTTTGCTGGTACCATGCACTGTGAACTCTATGAGAATACAGTCATGACCATTGCTATGATTGAACTTCTTCTAGAGCGTTGGTATGAACCGCCAATAGAGAATGAGTATGCTTTTTCCACTTTGCTCCAACAGACCCTGAGTGTCATTGGTTCTTATGGTAGCGCTACAGCACAGCAGTTGTATACCTTACTCTGTAAAACCGGACCTTTTGTGTTGCTTACTCAGAGTGTTTTTGCCAAGTTCCTAAAATGTCTTGGAGAGCATGATTTGATTGTTCAGTTGCGTGATGGTACGTTAGCCTTAGGACTTGCAGGTGAGACTATGGTGTCACACTGGGATTTTTTCGCATCTTTTGATACTCCGCAGGAATTTACCATTGAGTATGATGGACAGAGTATCGGCAAGGTGCCTATCAATAGAGAACTTGCTATTGGGGAAACCTTTTTGTTCGCAGGTAAAGGTTGGGAGGTCAACTTTATCTCCACCGAAAGAAAAATTATTGGCGTAAAATATTATCCTCACGATACTGATCCTTTACAGTTGAACAGTTTTGGAGGTCATGTTCACGATATGGTGCGTCAAAGGATGCGTCGTATTTACGAGTCTACTGATATTCCTGCCTATCTAAATGCCAAGGCTAGAGAACATTTACAATTAGGAAGAGAAACCTATGCTAGTCTGAAACTGCATGATAAGCATTTTTGCATTGCTTCTACCGGTATTGTCCTTTTTTCGTGGCAGGGCGACAGAGTGATGCGTACCATTGCTTATCTTTTGAAAAAAGAAGCGGTGAAAGCCAGCCTCTACAAATCACATATTGAACTTGAATTTACCCCTTTTGACTCGCTTAAGGTGGCGGTGTATAACATCTTAGGCTACAGTGAAATCGATGGTATCGAACTTATCAAAAAACTCCATTATCTTGATAGAGATAAGAATGACAAATATATTTCCAAGGAACTGAAGCAGTTAGCGTTTGTACACAGTGAACTAGATATTGAGGGGGCCATAGGTTTTTTCAAGGTATTACGGCGTGAACTCACTGCATCTTGATTACCTAAAAAAAATTTAATTTTGTGATTATAAGAATTTTTGAGCAAGATAGATATTTTTGAATGTTTTTATTGGTAACATATCTGTGTTGATATAGGTAATTTAACTGTTATAACAACTTTAAAGGAAGATAGTATGAAAGTTTTTTCTTATCTTTTAACATTTATTTGTATTTTTCTAGTGCCACTGTCTTTTGCGCATGCTGAGGACACACAGCTGTTACCACTCAATCCAGATTTTGAAAAAGACCGTATTGTGTGGTTTGATCTTGAAAAAAAATTTGGTGAAGTACCACCTTTTAAGGAGGGAACGAGATTAGGTTGCCTTTCTAAAACCCTTACCAATGAGTTTTGGCGTAATGTAGGAAAAGGTTACACTTTAGGTGCAAAAAAATACAGTGTGATGGTATCCTATATGGCTTCGGCAAATGAGGAAGATCCTCTAGGACAGTTAAATTTGGCTCAGTCCATGATAAAGGATGGTTATAATGCACTTTTGGTATCTCCAATGTCTGATGTCAATTTGCAACTGGCTTTTGATAAGGCTGCACGTGCCAATTTGCCGTTTATCAATGTTTCTGATGCAGTGATCCCTATGACTCGTTATTTTGTGGGAGGTGTGCATTACAAGAATGGAGTCAGCATTGCAAAGTGGTTTATTGAACATTTTCCTAATGGAGGAGAGGTTGCTATGATTGAGGGGCAGCCTCTGGTATATGCCACCACACAGCGTGGCCAGGGTTTTTCTGATACCATCAATGCTAATCCGAAATTCTCTTTGGTATCTTCCGTTCCTGGTAACTGGAGTGAAGAACAGGCATATCGACAGACTTTGCTTATTATGGAGAAATATCCAAATGTAATTGGCATCTACGCCCACAACGACAATATGGCTTTTGGTGTGGTTTCAGCCTTAAAGAAATTAAATCTGCAAGATAAGGTAAAAGTTTTCGGAACTGATGGTATTTCACGTGCCTATAAGATGATTGCTAGTGGTGAACTGACGGGTACTGTGGATTCTTTTCCAGATGTTACCGGTATGGTTGCCGTTGAGGTAGCAAGTCGTATTTTTGCAGGTCAGAAGATTCCACGTGTGGTTGAAACACCACAGGCTCTTATTACTAAGGACAATGTAGATAAATTTCTGCCTCGTGATATTGAGAAGATTATCGTGGAGTTAAAACAGGAGTATCTAAAACAAAAAGAATAGGCAAGAGTGATCATCTACAGCCTAAATTAGACTAAAAAGGAGGAATAACCTCCTTTTTTCGTGTGTGCTCTGCATGAGAATTGTCTTTAGGATGTAAGTCCTAAAGTCGCCCGCTAATGTGAAGACTTAGCAAATCCACAAGGTTGTCGCGGTGACGTGATAGCAAAAAGCAGTGGATAGCAAATCTTAGGTCCTAAGAACAGAAATCATCTATAGGCATACTAGGTGGATAAGAATGCTAAATAGTTCAAAGTCCAATAATTAGACGGAGCCTAGTATGTAGATGGCGGATAGATGGAGTGAAAGATAATGTTATAACCTTTGGAGATCTTGTCAGCGGGAAACCGTAGTAACAATGAATGGCAAGAAGACAGATTAGGTCGTAGTAACGAGGAGTAGGCGTGAAGGACCGAACCTAACCAACGTAAAAGACGCCTTCAAGCCACCACCAATAATAAAGATGTAGTTGTTTTATTGTAAAAGAATGTCTAGACCAAGGCATTAGCGCCAAATACTTTATGACAGACAGCGGGTAAGCATGCATCAATCAGCTGGTACTTGATATTTACAATCTAGGCTTAGACTACATCGGCATGGACAAGAATTTCAGTCAGTACTACCTCT
>CACYBT010000182.1 GCA_902772715.1 uncultured Succinivibrio sp. | reverse complement strand
TTACATCTCCCAGCCGGCACGGATGAGACCGCCCACACTGTTGCCATGCTTTCTTAGCGTGTAACTGCCGGTGGCCTCCACAAATATATTGGATGGGAAATTAAATCTCAGTCCCACCTGGAACAGCAGACTGTCTCTTGATGGCAGTTTGGTTGTCGATTCAAAGCCTACAGCATCGTAGTCTCTGAAGGTGGCATGGGAATGAGTGTTAAGATCCATATATTCATGATTCCACAGCGTGATAAAGGATATTCCAAATGAGGTTTCGTCTGTGATATCAGTTAAATAATCAATATGTCCGCCCAATGATGAGGAAAGAGAGTGCGTATTTTTACTGTCATACTTCAGAGCAAAGAAGTCCCCTGATTCCGTAAAGGATGGACGGTACACATAGGAGTAGTTAAGATAGCCTACAGGTCCCATGCTCAGGTTCTTATTCTTAAGAAAATAAAAATCCCTGCCTCCCTGCAGTCCTAAGGACAGCACTCTGTTTTTATAATCTCCCTTGGCCTGACCGCTCATCCCATAGGCATTAAACATGCGCTCAATACGATTATCTTCAATACCAAAGCGCATCATGCCACTTAAATAGTATCCTGGCATACTCTCAGGAGTATAGAGCACATGTCCGCCTAAAAAGCCTCCGGTACTGTTAAGTTCGGCATCATGCCCGTTGCGCACCTTGGTCTTGTGTGATGAAAGTAAGGCATGAAAACCCATGCTCAATTCACTGGTGATCCTTCTGTCTGCCCCAGCCAGTACTCCAAAGCCCTGATCTTTAAAACCGGGATTTGTAGAACTTGAGTGCATTTGGTTGAAGGTGCCAAATGGAATGATATACCCGCGCCAGCCGTAGCTGTTTTCAAGTTTCCTGGACTTCTCGCGTCTCTCGTTGAAGTTAAAGCCCATGAAGTCTGTAAAGTTCAGCCCTCTGGCGTTAATATTATGTGCCGATGATACCTGATTCATGATATGACGGTTCAGATAATACGTGGCCTCCTGCTGATTGAGAACACTGACCATAGCTCCTGCATCAATAGCCTGTGGTGATAACTGCTTAAGCGTGCTGTCAATGCCTGCACCATAGCGGTCTGAAAAATCCATGTTGGTTATTAACTCTCGCATTCTCCCATAGGCATTATCTCCCACGTAGGATAAGGCATAACCTACACTCCTCGAGTTATCGTCAAGACCATACTGCGCATAGGCATAATAAGGACGCTCCACGATAAGGCTTCGGTCTCCGTCAAAGGTGAAGCGCAAGGTTGGAGATATGTCAAGGTTGGTGGCTCCGAATTTCAAACCTGAAATATCGGTATCACCAAAAGGATTGTGATGCTCCGGAAGATTATATTTGCCGCTCTGAAAATATCCTCCCTGCAGTCTGTACACCAAAGTACTGCCGTTGACAAAATAGGATTGAGCATTGACTTTGTTATGCGTGCCGTTGCCATAGAAGCCAATTTCCATTGTACCGTAATTCCCTAATGCGTACTTGAGGTTAACATCCTTGTAGATGGCAAGATATCCCTTATTCTCAATAGAAAAGGCATTGACATCCCCTTTGAGATCGAGTCTGCCGGCAAAGTGCTTGAGCATCAGACTATCCTTACCATAGATGTCGTCATTGAGGATCAGGTTAAAATCTGGATCTTCATGAATATTATTGTTGATTACCTTTAAACCAAAATTAACACTGGTAAAGAGATTTTCTGGGGCCTGTCTTGAGATATCCTCATCATCAGGATCCCACTTTGAAATGATGTCTCCTTGAACATTGGCACCATTTAAAAAATAAATGTTTTTGACATAGGCATTTTCTGAAATATAGATGGAGGCAAGAGAGCCTTTAAGCGTGCCGCCTACCACAAAGGCATCCACCAGAGGACCATTGATTTCATTAGGCAGAGTCTGTCCTGCCATATCTCCTGTCCAGATATAGGAGCCACGATAATCATCAGAATCTTTCATCATGTTATGCCCAAAGTCAAAGCGGGCGGCCACACCTTCTTTGCCGGTTGCCTCAAGAGTACCATAGTTATAGATGACGTTGTTGCGTCCATAGGAGACCAGAAGCGCATTGCCATAGTCGCCATTGGCAGTGACGCGTACATCCTGATTTATGCTAAGTTCATTGCTGCTGCCGTCAACTCTGATGCCGGTACCGGCGATACCGTCGGCCAGAAGTTCAGCATTCTGGTAAATCTTATTGCCTGAACCGTAAAGATGCAGTCCTACACCTAAAAGCGAGGTGTTAGGAGTTCCGTAAACAAAGTCAGTGCCATCGCTGTTTCTTTTATAAAAAGGATTGTTGTTGGTATAGGTAATATTGTTGTTGTAAACAGAAAAACCGTAGTGATTGCGTCTGTCAATCTTATAGCCAATATCCTGCAGTACAGCAAGTTCTGCCTCCATAAAGGAAGTATAGTTACGGTAATTCTGGTGGCTCATGAGTGAATTTCTTAACTCTAAATGCGAAAAATCACTTTGGAAAACACCTGTTTCTTTTTTCTCGTAAGCCTGGATCCTAATCATGCCATTCATAATGGCAAGTGGATTACTCTCGTCGTATTCTGGATCTGAGTTTGCCACATTTCCGTTTATGGTCATCACCTTGGAAACATTATCACCTTTAAACCATACACCATAATTTCCTGTGTTGTTATCTCCAGCAACAAAATAGCCCTGATTATGTAAATCCTGTGCCTCAGCATCGTTTGTGACACGTACTATACTGTTGACAGATTCAAGATCAGTTAATTTAGTACCGAAATAATCCTCAAGATGAGTATCATAAGCAGATAACATATAGTAATTGCCTGTTACACCAGTATGAGTAAGGATCCCCAAAGCATGACCTAATTCATGAACAATAGTTTGCGTGGTAGCATCGCCCTCTAAAATAGGAATCGCTGACCAGTGATCATCATATTGTCTCTCATATATACCTAAAACTATTTCGGCAGGATTTTCCATAGGAACATTACTGGTTATAAGACGTTGCATACCCGAATACCCATTAAGATTATTTTCTGTACTATTAGGCAGGCTTATAGCATGAGCACTATCCACAGAAAATGTACCGATATTTACTTTAATGGGAATTGTATTAGCAGAATAGGGACTTAAGACTGAGCTCCAGTATTCGCCTGCTGTTACAATATTATTTTTTTCTGCCTCAGTTAGCTGCCATGTTGAGTAGCCTGGATCTGATGCATTTCCTGCAGCATAGTTATCCTGATTATAAATTTCCCCTTGATTATAGAAAATGTAATCAATGGTACTCTGGCCAAAAGGCTTACTGATAGTATCTGTGGCATAAGATACAGCAGTACTGCCAAATGAAATACTGATTGCAATAAGTGCATACTGGAAGTTATAAGACTTAGTCATTTTTTTTACTCTTAATGAAATACAACTGTTAACCAAAAATGCTTAAAAAGAATATTTAAAATTAAGTGTTAAATCTTAAAGATCTGAAAAAAATGCAACATAACTTATGTTTGCTCAAGACAGAACATACTGAGGACAATACCGTTAATTCCAGTAGTTTTGGGGATATCGATTCTTTTTATATTTTTATATTTACACTAGAACTGTGAGACAGGTTTTTAAAAACATTTAATTATTTCTTTCGTCTGCTTAGGTTGTATACAGACAGTTTATACAGCACAGGTGATAACTAAAAAATATCATTTTTTTTCAATTATATGTGCAAAATAACTCATAACCCGCTTTGAAGCGGGTTACAAAGCATTAAAATTTAGGTTTGATTACTGGTATTCACTCTCACCGCCACCTTTAATGGTGATCTTGGATACATTACCAGGGAATTCAAAGTAATCTTCATAACCACCCTCTGTGGATTCTACTCGAAGATCAAATTTGTTATAAGAGCCCTGAATGTTCACATCAATATAATTGCCTGCAGGTAGAACAGAAC
>CACYBT010000181.1 GCA_902772715.1 uncultured Succinivibrio sp. | reverse complement strand
TCCATGTTAAGAGTCTTGCCAAAGCGGCGGGGACGGATGAAGAGTGGATTCATCACCTCATAAGAGCTTAAAAACAGCTCTTTTAAATAAGAGGTCTTATCCACATAATAAGCATTTCTTTCAATAATGGTTCTAAAATTCTCACTGCCCGTAAGAAACAATAAATCCTTCTGCATAGTCTCTCCTAACATAACTTCTTACTTATTCTAGCACAGGCTTAAGCCTAGCAGAATTCTTTTGAGAATTCTCACTAACTTATATTTTTTATGGCGTTATTTTATTTCTCAACAAGTTAAGATTCAGGTAAAAAAGCCACGAACGGTGACAATGCACCCCTGCCTCTTATTCATTTTAGAATATAAGTTTTGACACCAGATCTTGGATTTTCTTCATAATTGCTGAGGTTACATGATAGAATTATGAGGATAAACGCGCTAAGTTTGCTCTAATTTTGTTATCTTATAGTTAGTTTAGGCTTTTAGGTTAGCGCTTGGTATATTGATGTGTGTAAATAAGTGTGGATTTTAATATGTATAAAAGAGGCAGTATACATTTTGGTTTTAAGAAAATCCTGTTAATTGCAGTGCTGCTCTTTTTTGCAGTATTCTGCTATTTTGTCTCAAAAGAAGAACCGGTATCCTACATGACGGTAACGCCTTTACCACATGATATTCAGAAAAAGGTCTATGCCACAGGGACGATCTCCAGTGCCAAGATGGTGGATGTCGGTGCTCAAGTTTCCGGGCAGATTTTAAAACTGTATGTCAAAAGGGGCGATGAAGTGAAAAAGGGAGATATTCTCTGTGAAATCGACCCTAAGATCCAGATTAATGCCTTAAAGACCGCCGAAGCCTCCATTGCCATGATTGATGCCCAGATTGTGGCTAAAGAGGCGCAAATCCACAAATTGGAACTTGAGTACTCAAGACAGAAACGGCTTGTCAAAATTGATGCCACCTCCAAACAGAGTCTGGAGGCAGCCTATGCGGACTATATTGTGGCCAAGGCATCTTTAGAGGAGTTAAAGGCTTCACGGGTCAAGGCCCAGTTAGCCGTGGAGGATGCCAAGACCAATCTATCCTATAACACTATTCATGCCCCGATGGATGGCACCGTCTATGCGCTGGTGGTTTCTGAGGGCCAGACCGTGAATTCGGCTCAGACTACCCCTACCATTCTGCGTCTTGCCAATCTTGATGAGATGAAAATCAAGACCGAAATCTCCGAGGCGGATGTGGTCAATGTTAAAAAGGGGATGGACTGCACCTTTACCGTCCTAGGTCTGCCTTATAATACCTTTTACGGTAAACTTGACAGTATTTCACCGGCCCCATCCTCCTACGAGTCATCAACTTCCTCGTCCTCCTCATCCTCGCAGAGCAGCTCCACGGCCATTTACTACAATTCTGATATTATCACCAGGAATGAGGAGCGCATCTTAAAAATTGACATGACTGCCGATGTGGTTATCAATGTGGCCGATAAAAAGCATGTCCTCTCGCTGCCACTTTCAGCCCTAAGAAGCACCTATGCGGATACGGCCAAGGTCTATGTGCTTGATGAGCAGAATCTCGTGCAGGAGAAAACCATCAAAACCGGACTTAAGGATGATCAGTATATCGAGGTTGTGGAAGGCCTTGCGGACAATGACAGAATTGTCATTGGCGATGATGTAAAAACTGCGGAGATGCAGGCGCAGATGTCGCACAACAGCAGAAGAAGAGGTCCATTCTGATGAGTGAGGCTCTCCTAAAACTTTCTGGGATCCGTAAATCCTACGGTACCGGGGCTACAGAGGTTGAAGTCCTGCACAATATCAGTCTTGAGATTAAGAGAGGAGAACTGGTAGCCATCATCGGTCCTTCAGGCTCTGGCAAATCCACGCTTATGAATATTATCGGCTGTCTTGATACTCCCACAGAGGGCAGTTACGAGGTTATGGGCCATAATACCTTTGCGTTAAGTCCTGATGCGCTCGCCACTTTGCGCCGTGATTTTTTTGGCTTTATCTTTCAGCGCTATCATCTTTTAGGCCATTTAAATGCCAGGGAAAATGTGCAGGTGCCGGCAGTGTACGCAGGATTATCGGATAAGCTCCGAGAAATGCGTGCAGATGAGCTTTTAGAAAAGTTAGGCTTAGGGGAAAGGCTAACCAATAAACCTTCACAGTTATCAGGCGGTCAGCAGCAGCGGGTCTCCATTGCCAGGGCTTTAATGAACGGAGGCGAGATTATTCTTGCCGATGAGCCCACCGGCGCCCTTGATTCAAAATCCGGAGCCGAGGTTATGGAGATTTTAAAAGCCTTAAATGAACAGGGCCACACCATCATCATTGTGACTCACGATCCTAAGATTGCAGCCCATGCCCGTCGCGTCATCACCATCAGGGATGGTAATATTGAGTCGGCTGTGCTAAATGAGGCCGAGCATGGTTCTCTTAAGCCCCAAAAAGAAGAGCCACAAAACAGTTCTAATCAGGTGAGAGCCTATATAGATCGCCTCAAGGAGGCCTTTACCATGGCCATGCGCGCCATGGTGGCCAATAAAATGCGTTCGCTTTTAACCATGCTCGGGATCATTATCGGCATTATGTCGGTAGTCTGTGTGGTGGCCCTGGCGCGGGGCGCCCAAAACCAGGTTCTAAGTTTTATTTCCTCTTTAGGCACTAATACCATCACCATTATGCCCGGACAGAAAATGGGCGATATGCGCTCGGGGAAGATCCGCTCTTTAACCGTGAAGGATATGTATGCGCTGCGCGGTCAGCCCTACTGTGACTCCGCCTCGCCTCTGGTGCAGACCTCAGGCTCAATCCAGCGGCTTAATATCGAGGCCAGCGGTACCATTATGGGCGTCTCTGAGGAGTATTTTCAGGTGCATGGCATGGAAATCAAAAAGGGGCGGATCTTCTCGCAGGATGAATGTGCCGAATCGCCGCAGATTGCGGTAATTGACAATAATACCAAGAATACCTTCTTTAAAAATGAAGATCCTATTGGGCAAAAACTTCTTATTAAGGGCAAACCCGTGGTGATAGTGGGCGTGCTTACCGACAAAGAGGTGGCCTTTATGCCTTCTGACAACAACTATGTCTATATTCCCTATACCACGCTTATGAGCAGAATTGTCAAGCAGAACTATATTTCCTCCATCACGGTGAGAGTCAGGGAAGGCTTTTCTCCGGCGGTGGCCGAGGCCTCGATTACGGCTCTTTTAAGACTGCGCCATGGCCGCAAGGATTTTTTTATCCAGTCCTCTGATTCCATTCAAAAATCTGTAAATCAGACTGCCGGGACCTTTTTCCTTATGATCTCCGCCATTGCAGTGATTTCCCTAATTGTGGGCGGCATTGGCGTGATGAATATCATGCTGGTGTCGGTAACGGAGAGAACCCGTGAAATCGGCATCAGAATGGCAGTAGGCGCCAGACGCTCAGATATTATGGCGCAGTTTTTAATTGAATCCATCTTTGTGTGTGTCATCGGCGGTTTTTTAGGCGTGCTGTTGTCCTTGGGGCTTGGACTGGTGCTTTTGGTTTTAGCGCCTGCCGTGACATTGTCATTTTCGCTTACATCAATTATCATTGCAGTTGTGACTTCCTCAGCCGTGGGAGTGGTGTTTGGCTATATGCCGGCACGGGCGGCGGCAAGATTAAATCCGATTGATGCTTTGGCAAGAGAATAGGGGGCAGTATGCAAGAGGGCAGTGTCAAAGAACTTGACAATCTTAGTGGAGTCGATCCCTTAATAAAAATCTTTTTGGAGTTAGTCTCTTATAATACCGCATCTGATGAGGCCGCAGCCACAGTGCCCTCATCCTTAGGACAGCTGCGATTGGGCGCACATCTTTGCACCCTTGCAAGTGAATTAGGCTATAAAGCCCTGCAGGATGATGCGGGCGTGGTGAAAGTTGAGGTGCCGCCATCAGAGGGCTGTGAGCATGTCAAAAGTCTGTGTCTTCTTGCCCATATGGATACCTCTCCTGATTTTAGCGGGGCTAAGGTAAGACCCTCTCTTATCAGAGACTATCAGGGAGAGGGGATAAAACTTGCCAACGGTCTTACCTTTGATGAGAAATTTTGTAAAAATCTTTCAAATCACCTGCATGATGCGCTTATTGTGACCGATGGCACTACGCTTTTGGGG
>CACYBT010000180.1 GCA_902772715.1 uncultured Succinivibrio sp. | reverse complement strand
AGAGCATGTAGGGATTTGTTTTTATCTAACTGATAAATCTTATGAATATTTTCTAATTTAATCATGACGCAATGTCTTTAATGTATCGAAAGCATGGGATATGCAATTTATATTAAAAGCCAACTTAAAAGTAAAGAACGTATGCTTTTAGAAGGCATTTTATGGCCACTGTGCAAAATAATGCATATATAGTATATACCAAGACCGTCTTCAACTTAAGTTGGCATTCTCCGATTGCAAAAAGATAATAAAAACTAGTCTTTGACTTTATAGTCTTCTCATCCGACAGTACTGCAATTCAAATGCTTTTCCCCTGTAAAGATATCAAGAGCAACTATAGCTATTATAAAACATAACCTAGAACCAAAAACACATCCCCTAATTTCAAAGTGTCCTATATTCATACGCTAAATAACAGTTTTATGTTGCTTATGATATTTCCCAAAATATAAGCAATATTTTGATGATTCTTTTTTAAAAAGTATTTTTTCTGAAATTTTCAAGACTTAGTGATATGATGAATAGAATAATAAACTTTTAAAGAATTATGTTTTTATGTAGAATACTCGTTTTTGAGTTTTAAATTCACTTTTTGATATTAAAGATTTGGAATAAAAATGTTGGGACCTTTTTTTTCTAAGAAAAAATCTAAAAACAAGCAAGAATCAAAAGCCAAGCAATCACTTTTTGGAAAGATAAGGAACAATGCTAGGTTTTCAGCAGGCAATCAGTCCACTCGTCATTTCAATAATCAAGAACCAATGTTTACACAGGATAATGGTAATGTTCACTATGAAACCACATCCTTTGTTCATGAAGAGCCTTTCCCTGCTTCTGACGGTAAGTCCCTAGGTGAAATTTCAGATTATGAGGCCTCAAATAACAACTATATGCAGAAAAACAATGAGGTTATAGCTCCATATTCAGATTCAGACTCCGTAGAAGAACATGTTCCTCCTCAAGATGATCATAATTATTACACCTATAGAGCAGATGAATCATATTTAAATGAGGAAGGTCGAGATAATGACCATCTTTATATTGGTCCAGGTGAACCGCTAACTCCCAAAAAAATGCCACCAAAATTTGCTAGTGGACATGTCAATGGTGAACTATCGGGAACACCTGTGTACGAACATACCGGTGATGATAATACCGATATGACTATACCTCCATCCTTTGCCACCCAAAATACCAATCAGAATATTGATATCGAAGTGGTCAACACCTCCAAAACCAAGATTATTGCCTCTTCACCGGCAGCCAATTTTAAAAATAATACTCAGCCGCATGCTGAAAATCAGAATATAAAATCAGACTCTCCTTATATTACTCCAGGTGCTCCGGTACAGCATAATCAACAGCACAATGCTGAAAACAATGATTCCCCATACATCAGTCCCGGAGCCCCAAAACGTTTCCCGTCAACTCGTTACGTTAATCATGAACAAATGGATGCCAATTCACCTTATATAAGTCCTGGTTCACACCGTGAGACGATGGTTGAAGAAAAACGCGACCCGGATGAACCTATATATATTGTGCCTGGAGCAGAAGGTGCGCGTCTTGCAGCACAAAGAAAAGCGCGACTCGAAAAGGAAAGACAAGAAAAAATTTTAGAGGAGAAACTAAGACTTGAAAAAGAACGCCTGAATGCCAACAAAGAGACTCAGTCAGCCGTTGATTCTAATGATGCCGACCATGGTACCACATCAGATCTTTTTGTCGAGAAAAATAATAACGAACATCAAGATCATCAGGAATATGTGCCAACATCTAGTAAAAAAATTGACCATAAGGCAATCTTTGCCAATGTCAAAAACAACATGGCAAATGGAAATAATGCAAAAGATACTGTTGACAAAGCAAACATACATAAAAAGGGAATTTCTGTATTCTTTCTGATGATGCTCTCTGTAAGACAGATATTTGCCTCTTTTTTTCAGTATACGTCTCTGGGCATTGTGTTTTCTCGACAGGCTCGTTCATTTTTTGGTCCTTCAAAACCGATATTTATGCCAATCCCCTATTTTGCCGTTGGTTTTGTCTGCGCTCTGTTCGTACTGTATCTTTCATCCTATGTTAAACCTGGGCTTATGGCGGAATTAGGGATCATTTTGTTTATTATTCTGACTGGCTGTGATGCCTTCCGTGGCATCGGCAAGCTTTTAGAAGCATACTCACAGCGTAAAATTGACAACTATGCTACTGCAGTAGTAGTAATCATTTTTGTAGGCGTGCTAACAACTGTTTTAGAGTATTATCTTGAAGAACAGCAGTTGGATTTGAGTTTCTGTCTTACTATTGGTGCGGTCTGTCTACTTTCTGCATTATGCGCAACTTCATTTAATTATGGTTCAAAATATGATCCGATCTCATCGTTTGGAACCATAAGTCTTACAGGTCTT
>CACYBT010000179.1 GCA_902772715.1 uncultured Succinivibrio sp. | reverse complement strand
TTTTCCAGAATCCTTAATATTGACCAATCTTTTAAGCATACTTTCCATCAGATCACCTATCACCGAAAAAATGATAGTCATAATACAAGCTAAAATCAAAACTGCTTTATTGACGGCATACTGTCCAAACCAGCCTAATTCCAAAAAGACATACATTCCCATAAGTGCGGTAACAATTCCGCCCACAAGACCTTCTAAGGTCTTTTTAGGACTGACATTAGGCAGCATCTTATGCCTGCCTAAAAAATAACCTGAAAAATAGGCGCCTGAATCAGCACACCATACCAAAGCCATAACACTTAAAACCAGAAAAGATCCTGATCTGTCATTGTATGCATATTCATGTGAACGCAGAATGAGCAAGCCCATTAAAAAAGGCACCAAAAGCAGAAGCCCAAGAATGACGTTGATTAATCTATGCTGATGCCAGGAAGTATTATGCGGATATTTTAGAAGAAGAGGAATGCAGGTAAGCCATACGACAATTCCGAGCATCGTGATATAACAGGCGCTCTTAGGAATACCGGTAATAACGAAGGTACCAGGATTTTCCACAAACACAAAGGCGGCAACAGCAGCAATTGTGGCAATCAAAAGAAACGGAATTCTACTTTTAAACCCTAATAAAGGGCCCATTTCATAGGCTCCGACACTATACATAAAAAGAGCCCCCATGGCAAAAATTGGATAATCTGCCACAAACAGCCACAGCAACACCGCAGCGATCAGCACCACGGCTGTAATTATTCTCACTAACATTACTGCAGTCCTTTATTTCTGACTTGTTCTGAAGTCATGCCAAAACGTCTTTCTCTTCCCGAGAAAAAAGTAAAGGCTTCAAGTAAATCATCTTTGCCAAAATCCGGCCACAGGGTTTTGGAAAAGAAAATCTCAGCATAGGCACACTGCCACAGTAAAAAATTACTGATCCGCTGCTCACCACCAGTTCTAATCAGTAAATCTACATCACAAGGAATATCAAAAAGCGCAGAAAACTTTTCTTCATCAAGATTATCCCGCCGCTCCTGAGGTAAAGACATCAAGGTTTTAGCAGCCTTAAGTATTTCCCAGCGCCCCCCATAGTTTGCGGCAATGTTAAGACGCATAACATTACAGTCTTTAGTGGTATCTTCAAGGATGGCGATTTGTTTTTGTAAAATCAGAGGAAAACGGTTTTTATCACCAATAATCTTGGTACAAATACCGTTTTCAAGTAAATGTAAGGTTTCCTGTCTTATAGCCTTGACAAACAAAGTCATAAGGGCATTGACCTCAAGAGCAGGCCTCTTCCAGTTTTCACTAGAAAAGGCGAACAGGGTTAGTTCCTTTACTCCCATTTTTGCAGACTCGGTAATAATTCTTCGTACTGCATTGGCGCCTTCCTGATGGCCACTAACACGCAACTTACCATGATTTTGCGCCCAGCGTCCATTGCCATCCATAATGACTGCCAAATGGTGGGGAATTTTAAGGTTATCCAAAGATGCTACCTGTTCTTGCATGTTTAAATCTAGACTTCCATCAGCTCTTTTTGCTTTGCGGCAAGTAACTCATCGGTCTTTTTGATCGATGCATCGGTAAGTTTTTGGATCTGCTCCTCAGCCTTGCGCTGATCGTCTTCAGAAATTTCTTTGTTTTTCTGCAGTTCCTTGACCTCAGCATTGGCATCACGTCGAACATTACGGATCTCAACCTTAGCCTGTTCCACTTCGTTCTTTACCACCTTCACCAGATCTTTACGGCGTTCTTCAGTCAGTGGAGGCAGAGGCACACGAATATCCACACCTGCGACTACCGGATTAAGACCTAATTCAGACTGCTGAATAGCTTTCTCCACAGCCTTAATCGCATTACGGTCAAAAACATTAAGTTTCAAGGTTCTGGCATCCTCAACATTAACCTGGGCCACCTGACGCAGTGGAGTAGAACTGCCATAATAATCAACCATGATCCCATCTAATAAAGCCGGTTGGGCACGACCAGTACGAATTTTCGACAGGCGCACATCTAAGGACTCAACAGCCTTTTTCATACGCGTCTCAGCATTGTTATGAACGTCTTTTAACATGTGTGAAACTCCTTAATCATGAACCTTGGTGCCTTCAGTATCGCCGACAGCAGCGCGGTCAAAAGCCCCAGGCTTACTCATGGAAAATACGCGAATTGGCATATGATGTTCTCTTGCCAATGCAAAAGCAGTCAGATCCATTACCTCTAACTGCTTTGATATAACCTCATCAAAGGTGAGATCATCATATTTTACTGCAGAACTGTCACGCACAGGATCCGCCGAATAGATACCATCAACCTTTGTAGCCTTTAAAACTTCAGAGCAGTTTAATTCAATTGCACGCAAGACTGCAGCCGTATCCGTTGTAAAGAATGGAGAACCAGTACCGCCTGACACAATAAGACTGGTGCCCGCATCAAGATACTGTCGTCCCACGATGGCACTGTACTGTTCTGTAATAGAAGGAATACCATAGGCACTCATGAGTACACAGGAACCACCCTGAGCCTTTAATTCTTCTCTCATGGCAAGGCCGTTCATGACGGTGGCAAGCATCCCCATCTGATCGCCTGTAACTCTGTCAAAACCGGCTTTCTGCAGGGCGGCTCCTCTGAAAATGTTACCGCCACCTATCACCAGTACCGTCTGTACCCCCTGCAGCTGTACCTTACGGATAGCCGCAGCCGTAGCAGAAAGCACCTTGGGATCAATCCCAAATCCGCTCTCCCCACTTAAGGCTTCACCGGAAATCTTTAGAAGAATTCTTCTTACGTTCTGTTTCTGCTCTGAAGACATTACTCAATCTCCAGGTACTATTTGGCGGCCTGAGCCATCTGAGCCTGAACTTCAGCGGCAAAGTCGACAACTTTCTTCTCTACGCCTTCACCAACCTCAAGACGTTTGAAAGCAACAGCCTCGGCGCCTTTCTCCTTGAGCATCTGACCTACAGATACTTCAGGATTCATAACAAATGGCTGACCGGTAAGTGAAATTTCACCGGTAAACTTGCGCATACGTCCTTCAACCATCTTCTCAGCAATCTCTTTTGGCTTGCCGGAATTCATAGCGATTTCAATCTGCACATTACGCTCATGTTCAACCACTTCGGCAGATACATCCTCTGGTTTTACAAACTGTGGTTTGGAGGCACAGATGTGCATAGCGACATGTTTGGCCAGCTCCTCATCGCCACCCTTTAATACAGAAACCACGCCGATACGGTTGTTGGAGTGAATATAAACACCTAAGGTTTCATCATTCTTACCCTCAACTAAGACCACACGACGAACCTGCAGATTTTCACCAATCTTAGCCACGAGTGCGGTTAGAGCCTCATTTACGCTCTGACCATCCAATGAAGCGGCCTTTAATGCCTCAATATCACTGATATTGTTGTTTAAGGCAACCTCGGCAACTTTCTTGGCAAAATCAGTAAACTCGGTATTTTTAGCGCAGAAATCAGTTTCAGAATTAACTTCAAGCAGTACCACCTTGTTATCCTTACGGGCACAGGCAATCACACCCTCAGCAGCAGTACGACCGGCTTTTTTGGCAGCCTTGGCGGCACCACTCTTACGCATTGCGTCAATGGCTTTATCCATATCACCATCAGCGGCTACAAGAGCCTTTTTGCAGTCCATCATTCCGGCGCCTGTAGCGTCACGCAATTCCTTTACCATAGCAGCAGTTACGGTAGCCATGTTTTATTCCTCTTAATCTGTAAAAGGCCGGAATACCGGCCTTTAATTTACTCACAAGTAACTGTAAACAATTACAGTACAAATAGACCAACTTTAGCAATACAGGTTATTCAGCCTGCTCAGTCTGTGCTTCAGGTTCGCTTGCAGCAACTTCTGCTGCAACTTCCTCTTTCTCCTGATGTGCTACACTTTCACGGGCGGCATTAATGGTCTCAACTACACCCTTTAAATACAGCTCAACTGCACGAATAGCATCATCATTTCCTGGGATGACATAATTTACGCCATCAGGATCAGAGTTGGTATCAACTACTGCTACTACTGGAATACCAAGATTATTGGCTTCCTTAATAGCAATGCGCTCCATCTCGGCATCGATGACAAAAAGAGCATCAGGCAAACCACCCATATCCTTGATACCGCCTAAAGAACGGTTTAGTTTCTCAAGGTCACGAGTACGTAACAGTGCTTCTTTTTTGGTTAATTTATCAAAAGTACCATCCTGTGACTCTTCTTCTAAGTGCTTAAGACGGTTAATAGACTGACGTACGGTCTTCCAGTTGGTAAGCATACCGCCTAACCAGCGGTGATCAACATAAAACTGACCACATGCTGTAGCAGCAGGACCGACTTTATCGCTAGCAGCGCGTTTGGTACCAACAAACAGGACCTTACCTTTATGAGCCACAACACTGCTCAGAAAGTTCATAGCATCTTCATAGCAAGCAACTGTCTTTTCAAGGTTGATGATATGAATACCGTTACGTGGTCCATAGATATACTGCTTCATCTTAGGATTCCAATAACGGGTCTGATGACCAAAATGAACACCGGCCTGCAGCATATCGCGCATAGTGATACTAGACATAAATAATTTTCCTCAGTAAATAGGGTTAAGCCTCCACTGTTCCGCACGAACAACCTTATAAGGCACCCGGTTCAGTACGTTTAAAAACAGTGTGCGTTTTTTCAATAAATATCATCCTAATTTGGATACCCGCCTTATATACACAAAAGGCACAGTATTTTAGCATAATATTGAAAAAAATAACAGTGTTCAGAGGGAAGTACCAAAAAAGCCCAAGATGGGTACTAGAAACGCAATTCCTGAGGAATTTCAGGATTCATATCAAGATCGCGCGGACGCTGCTGACTTTTCCCTTCTTTAAAGGCCTTCATTCCCAAAACCCAGGCTAAAACCTGAGCTACTGCCTTAAATAAGCCTCGAGGAATTTCACTGTCAATTTCGGTAGTGTAATACAATGAACGCGCCAAAGGAGGCATGGGCAGGATCGGAATATTGACTTCACGGGCAATGTCCTTAATTTTCTCGGCAATATCATCAACGCCCTTGGCAACCACAATAGGAGCCGTGGTACCATCAGGATCATAGGAGAGAGCCACTGCATAATGGGTTGGGTTGGTAACAACCACATCTGCTTCCGGCACATTGGACATCATCCTACGGGCCGCCATTTGATACTGCAACTGCTTAATCTTGCCCTTGATCTGCGGATTACCTTCAGTATTTTTAAACTCATCCTTGACTTCCTGTTTGGACATTCGCAGTTCTTTAGTGTAATGCCATTTCTGATAGGGAACATCAATAACTACAATTGGAATCATGGCACAGACAATAATGACCATGCACTGAAATAAAATTGAAATAGCCTGTTTAATACCGGCCATAGGATTAAGGTAGGACAAGGCTAGTACAGAACTAATGCGCCCTGAAAGGACAAAATAGCATATAGATCCGATACAAGCGATTTTTAAAATCCCCTTTATCAGCTCCACAATAGAATTCATGGAGAACATACGCTTAAAACCGTTAAGCGGGTTGATTTTATTGAATTTAAAGCCTATGGCCTCTGTCGAAAAATTATATCCCCCAAGAAAAATGTTGCCATAAATGGCACAGGCAAAAAGTACCACACAAATACCGAGGATCGGCAGCACAATATCGCTTAGATTTTCAATAAAAATACGGCGCATTTCGTCTGTGGAAAAAATCTGCTCACGCTTTAAATCAAAACTATTGAGCATAGTCAAACGCAATCCGCGAGCAAGCCATGAGGAAAAAGCCCACAAAGATAAAACCCCTGCCAAGAGCACGACAAAAGTTGCCGCCTCTTTAGAACGTGGTACCTGACCTTTTTTGCGAGCATCAGCCAGTTTTTTCTCGGTTGGCTGCTCGGTCTTATCATCCTTATCGCTCATCTACACCTGACTAATCCAGTATATCAGCCTTATCCCCGTTATTTTCAATCCATTCACGTCTGTCCTGGGCACGTTTTGATGAAAGCAGCATATCCATAAGGGCAAAAGTGCTTTCAGACTCGTTTTCTTCTAAAGTCAGGAGCATCAGTCTGCGAGACTCTGGCGCCAATGTGGTTTCACGCAGCTGTTCTGGATTCATCTCTCCTAAGCCTTTAAAACGCTGGATCTTGATATTATCCTTTTTTACTCCCTTGCGTAACAGAATTTTCTGTTTAACTTCAAGTTCAGCCTCATCCAAAGCATACTCTTTGGTTTTACCGCAGTCGATACGAAAAAGTGGCGGACAGGCCACAAAAACATGTCCTTCACTAACCAGTTTGGTAAAGTGTTTGACAAAAAGTCCGCATAAGAGCGTGCCGATATGTAAACCATCAGAATCAGCATCTGCCAAAATACAGATTTTGTTGTAGCGTAGTCCCTCAAGATTATCAGAATCAGGTTCTACCCCTATGGCAATCGAAATAGCACTGATTTCCTGTGATGCCAAGGCTTCCTGAGAGGATTTCTCCCAGGTATTTAAAATTTTGCCCCGCAGAGGGAGAATAGCCTGACATGAGGAATCACGCGCCTGACGAGCAGAGCCGCCTGCCGAATCGCCTTCTACAATAAATAATTCACCACGCAGCGGATCTGTCGAGGTGCAGTCAACCAATTTTCCAGGCAAAGTTGGCCCCCGCGTAGATTTTTTCCTCTCCACTACCTTAGCAGAGCTTTCCCTCTCTTTAGCATTATCAATAATCAG
>CACYBT010000178.1 GCA_902772715.1 uncultured Succinivibrio sp. | reverse complement strand
TGCTGTTTTGGCGCAGCCATCAAGATCGGTAAAGGCCATTTCCGGCTCGACCATCCAGAATTCAGCAAGATGTCTTGTCGTATTGGAATTTTCTGCTCTGAAGGTCGGTCCAAAGGTATAAACCTTAGAGAAAGCCTGGGCATAAGTTTCAACGTTTAACTGTCCGGATACGGTCATGTAGGCATGTTTGCCAAAAAAGTCCTTGGAAAAGTCAGCCTCGCCCTTATCGTTCTTCGGTATGTTGTTAAGATCAAAACCTGTTACGGTAAACATTTCTCCGGCGCCTTCACAGTCAGAGGAGGTGATAAGCGGGGTGGAAACCCACATAAAGCCATGCTCCTGAAAGAAGGAGTGAATAGCATAGGCAGCGGTGTTGCGAATGCGCATAATGGCACCGATGAGATTGGTACGAGGGCGCAGATGAGCATACTCTCTTAAATACTCAACACTGTGGCGTTTGGCAGACATCGGATAGGTATCAGGATCTTCAACAAAACCTGTGACCATCACCTTAGAGGCCAGGACTTCAACATCCTGATTTTTACCTTCGGAGTTTTTTAGCACACCTTCGACTACTACAGCACAGCCAGTAGTTAGTTTCAGAATTTCGCTATCGTAATTCTCTAAAGTATTCTGTGCTACCACCTGCAGATTATTAAAACCTGAACCATCATTGATGGCTAAAAAAGAGAAGCCGGCTTTGGAATCGCGACGGGTTCTCACCCATCCAGCAAAGGTAACATTTTCACCTACAGGAGTTTTTCCTGCAAGGATTTCTTTAATACTTAAAAGACTCATAATTATTCCTAGTTTATTATTTATCTATTTATCGGTAATAAGGGAGTTTATATACTCAGGATCTAAATGTCCAGCACGGGTTTTGACTAAAAACTGTCCGCGCGGATGCTTGCTATCCTTATTGACCAAAAGGGCAGGGAGTTTTTTGGTGTTATGCTCATCTAAAAAACGCTTCAATTCATGGGCTACAGTCTCTCCGGCAAACCGGCTTTCAATAGGCAGTGTGGTATTGTCAGGCATATTCAGTAGCCCTTCAACAATGGTTATACCGTGGGTAGGTACAATATTTTCTACCTTGGCGGTAACATAAACACCGGTATTCTGAGCAATACGGGTTGTTGCATAGATATAAAAACTTTTTCCGGCCAAAACTGCAAAGAGGAGCACAAAAAAATACTGCAGCCAAGGCTGCTGCTGTGTAGCCTCATAAACTCTAAATGCTAGATATATGCCAATGGCAGTAACAAAAGCATAGATAATCCCGAATATTAACTGCACAATAGCAATACGCGGTTCAAATGAGTTTTTGCGGTAATCCTTATTAGTTAGCTGTGGCATTGATTATTCCCTGATATTTCTTTTTGACATTGAAGGAGGAGGCCATATTGCTATCACTTCCGTCTACGATGAGAGATACTTCGGCTTCAGCCGGAATTTTCAGCATAGGCGTATTAAGACTTGCAAGTGAGAGACCCTTAAGATGATTGGCAGGCACAAAAGTTTTAAAGTTAACATCCTTGTGACTCTCTACCATAATGTCATCAGTCATACGGTTTTCTCCTGCAAGTTTTCCGTTAATGCTAACTGTAATGATAGTCTCATCAACAGGCATGGCTTGAGGAGAGGCATGTGATACAGAGTAATCAACCAAAAAGCCTATGTCACCATCTTTTTTTTCGATGGTGATACCATGGATGTTAAGTGTCATTTTACGGGCTCCCTCTGGTATGGAGGTACATCCCTGAAGACAGGAGCACAAGGCAAAAATAAAGGTGAATAATAATTTTTTCATAACTTCTATAAAAAAAATAAATGGTATTATACGCTTTTTAATAGTTTGTTGCCAATTTTGGCGCGACAGCAATCTTGAGAGTGAGATCTCTGCATTTCAATAGTGAGGTGGCGGCACTTCATCTTTTTCATCACATGTTGCGTAGGGATCTAACACCTTGGTTTTTAAAAAAGCAAGATCCTTTTGCATGATTTCAAATCTCTCATAAAGACCGTTCAAGAAATTAGACTGTTTTTCAAGTTCACTTTCAAGCCAGGCAACTTTTTCCTGGAGTTTAATGATTTCTTCGTTGTCTTGTGTCATATTATCCTCACTTTTGTGATTTAGAATGTATCTTTATAGATTGGGAGTGTCAAGATAAATTATTAAGGTACTTTCATAAGGAGTTACTATGTACAGCCTATATTTTCCTAAAGTATATAATCCCCGATAATCCTCAATAACTTTATTCTATGCTAGAATAAACAAAAAGTTATCTAGGGAGTTGCATATGCCAAAGGATTTGTTGTTTCTTACGGGCAGTGAGAATTTTGCCGAGATTATAGAAAGAGGTGCTTATTATGTCGATAAGACCTCTTATTTAAAGACACTG
>CACYBT010000177.1 GCA_902772715.1 uncultured Succinivibrio sp. | reverse complement strand
TCTTTATTATTTTTTTCTATAAAGTTTGCTATGTTTTACGCTATCAAAAGAATTTGATTATAGAGAAGAGCAGTAAGTATGACGAGCGATAGATTATATCAAAAACTTAGAGCAAACTTAACAGTCTTAGATAAGAGCATTAAGTTGAAGAAAAGGTCTAATACAGAAAACCAGCCAGCATATGCCAAAAAAAAATAAGATTTCCTGAAGATGAGGGGAAAACCACATCCCCCTCATAATTTACAGAGACTTCCAAGAACTCCCACGAGGTTATTAATGAAAGTTCGTAAGTTTATAATCTAGCCATAATTTTAATTATTTTTCAGAACCTCTTTCATAACATAGGCTCCCACTATCTTACCGCCGCATTCTGAATAGTGATTGTGATCCATATAGATGGCATGTGATTTAGTGCCGCATTCATTTTGGTCTGAAATAAGACGATAAAGATTATCTCCTTGCAGCAAAGCCTTATTGCGGTCAATAAAATAGACATTATCATGAGTTAGGGCGTAATGTTTTAGTACTTCATTGATTTTATCGGCTTGTTTTTGTCTTGAATCACGACCAATCTTGCAACTACGGGTTGACATGATATATTTTAGGAATGTATCTTTAACATCCATTTTTGAACAAATCTCATCATCCTTACTAAGATTTGGACCTTGACCTATGATATAGAACTTGAGTAGAGGATGTTCCTTAATATGGCTATCTAAATCCTCAATCAATTTGCCAAGGTATTCCTCTAAACTTTGATCATTCTCTTCAAGATTGTGATTTCCCGTGTATACCACATAGTGCAAATACCAGTTGTTAGACAGTATCACCTTATCACCTTTCGCTAAATTATTCAGATAGTGCTGGTATTTTTCATAGAAATCCTTGCGTGATTTAACAAGATCCTCTTTGCTGTCAGACTGAAAAGCAAATATATCTCCATATGCCATAGTGGCATTGACTCCTAAAAAATAAATACTGTAGTCTTTAAGATTAACAAGGTAATGCAAATACTGTATAGCATGTGAATCACCAAGCATTAGAATATGTGGAGTAGCATCCTTAGGACCAAATTTATATACTGAAACTCCACCAAGATCTGTCTTATTTTCATCCTTGAGATAAATATCACCGCGCAGAGAGGTTTCTACATGTTCAACCAGATAATTGTCACCCCCTCTGTTTTTAATCCAATAGGCTGAAGACAAAATAAGAAGATAAGCTATGAATACGATTAAAGGTTTGTATTCCTTTTTCTCAAGGCTAATATAAGAGATAAATGAAATAATAAAGGTTACTGCAAATACAATAACTGTACCTGACAGCTCTTTTGTAAGTCCAAGACGCAAGGCAAGAACAAAAATTGGCCAATGCCATAAATACAGTGAGAAAGAAGATTTTCCAAGATAAACAAGTGGTTTTAGGATTGAGTACTGAAGGTTCACATTGGCAATAATTACCAAAAAGGTTCCTATAATGGCACTGATAGAATTATAAAAATACCATTCTCCGTTTTTGAGCGTAGTACACATAATTCCAGTAAGAATAATCAGATATCCCACGATTAGCCAAAAACGTCCATACTTTTTAGTATTGAGAATTTTGCATAAATCATTTTGATATAAAAAGAGTACCCCGCCTAGAAATGGTTCGATGATACGGCATTGTGTCAGAAGATAACCATTGCCATTCCTTTCAAAAATGAGTGTTGGTATTAACAGCAGCAGCGTAAAAATTAACAGTGCTCTTCTTGGCGCATTAGAACCTTCTGTTTTACCAAAAAATTTTCTAATTGCATGAATTATAAGCGGACAAATCAGATAAAACTGTATGGTAATACAAAGATACCAGGTATGTAACAACAGTTTATCTGCAGAATCTAAAGAAAAATATCCACCATGGCGTGCAAAACGAAAATTTCCAGAAAAATTTAAAGCCTGAATAGTTTCCCTTGCCAGTTCGTCATAAACACTTGGGAAAATAAGGAAATAACCTAATCCCAAAGTGACAGCACACATCCCAAGCAGTGGGGGAATAATTCTTAAAAGTCTTCTTTTATAAAACTTAACAATACCTCTTATAGTGGACTCTCTTTTTATAAGTCCACCTACAATGAGATAACCTGAAATAATAAAAAAGATATCAACTCCTAAAAAACCACCCGAAAAAAGAGTATTAGCAGTGATTTTTGCTTGATTATGTAAATCATAAAAATGATAGAAAACAATGCTAATAATCGCTATGGCTTTTAAAATATCGAGATCATTTCGTCTTGTTGATGATTGGCTTTTATCTAAAATTACTGTATTCATATAAAAAATTTTGGGGGTGATATTAATACATTTACTATCAGTTTTAAATCAAATTTATAGTTGTGAATTTACTGGACTGATACTTGACACTCCATATGACTATAGTCGAGGGAATCTTGTTTCACAGATTACAGTATAGTAAGGCTGCGTCTTATACAATCTCTAGAAGAATTGCTCCTGCTGTTTTTCTGAACAGGCTTAAAATTCATTATGTCCAACCGCATTTGTTAGTATTTTAGGTTGCTGACAGGCCTAAATTTAAGATAGTCACACTCTCATGCAAATCTCAGTCTGGATATGCGTGACGGCATTGGTATTCCTATGCTCTTACAGAGAGATTTTTTAAGAGGATTTTTAGATCCTCTATCATAAGGTATTTTATCATACTTGTTGATTTAAATTAAATTTTATCTGCATATATCTAAAGATAATACTGGCTGTTATCCTTACGGTAAATACATCTATGTGGGTGAAAAGAAGGGAGCTGAGGCCTTAGTTGGAAATAGAACTGAGGTTGTAGATTATAACGGCAAAGGGCTGGTGATGCCTTCCTGC
>CACYBT010000176.1 GCA_902772715.1 uncultured Succinivibrio sp. | reverse complement strand
GTTAAATAACGACACCTTGCTTAAATAGGCATGATTTAGCAAATCAAAAAAATGGTAAAGGACAATAAAAATTATCGCAATAGCCTTGAGTCCGTCGATATCACTTCTTATTTTCTGCTGCATACAAATAAACCGTCACTCTCTAATAAATTTTCAAATAAACATAGTATTTTAACAAAAAAAATCCTGTTAAATTTAATTCAACAGGATTTTTGCAAAATATACTTAAAGAGTTAAGGAATTAGCCAATTAGTAAAGAGTTCATAGCCTTGACGAAGGATGACGGATCTTTTAATGCACCCTGATCTGCAAGCAGAGCCTGCTCATAGATTAAATTAGCCCAGGTTGCAAAACGCTCCTCTTCCATCTCGGCATAGGCCTTTTTCACCAGCTGATGCTCAGGATTGATTTCAAGAGTAAACTTATCCTCAGGAATATTCTGTCCAGAAGCCTCTAAAAGACGACGCATCTGCATGGTCATCATTCTGTTGCTTTCAGATATAACACAGGATGGAGAATCAACAAGTCTAGTAGAAACCACTACATCCTTGACCTTATCACCTAAGGCCTTCTTGAAGCGTTCAATGAGATCTTTATTCTTCTCAGTTGACTCTTCCTGTTTCTTCTTGTCATCTTCGTCAGCCAGCTTGCCTAATTTGAGATCCTGAGAATTGGCAGAAACAAACTCCTTACCCTGATACTCAAAGATCTGGCTCATAAGCCACTCGTCAACACGTTCCCACATCAGAAGCACTTCAATGCCCTTACTCTTTAACTGCTCAAGATATGGAGAATTCTTGCAAGCCTCATAACTTTCAGCAGTCAGATAATAAATCTTATCCTGACCTTCTTTCATACGGCTTATGTAATCATCTAAGGATACGGAGCATACGGCCTCATCCTTATTGGTGGAAGCATAGCGCAACAGTTTGAGAATAGCCTCACGGTTCTCGTAATCCTCGGCAGGACCTTCTTTTAGCACATTACCAAACTGCTTATAGAAATCCTTATATTTCTCCTCATCCTTTGAGAGTTTATCAATCATGGAAAGCACACGCTTGGTCAGAGCCTTCTTTAACTTACGGGTAACCTGGGTCTCCTGCAGAAGTTCACGGGAAATATTAAGCGGTAAAGCGTTGGTATCAACAAGACCTTTGACAAAACGCAGATAGTTTGGCAGGAAGGATTCTGCCTTATCCATGATAAAGACACGCTGCACATAGAGTTTTAAACCATGTTCATTGTCACGGTTAAACAGATCCCAAGGAGCGGTCTTTGGAATATACAGCAAGGAGGTATACTCAAGATCACCCTCAACCTTATTGTGGGCATAGGTTAGAGGATCCTGATAGTCACGACTCAAATGCTTGTAAAACTCATTATACTCCTCTTCTTTAATCTCCTTTGGAGCACGAGTCCACAAAGCCTGGGCATTGTTGACCTGAGTATACTCAAATTTCTTTTCAGGCTCTTTCTTTTCACCTTCTTTCTCATCCTTGTTCTCATCCTCTTTAGGAGCCTCGTATTTCTCCTCATAAAGTTCCACAGGAGTAGAAATATGATCAGAATACTTGGTAATGCACTCACGCAATCTCCAGGTATCCAGGAACTCACTTTCATCGTCTTTTAGCTCAAGGATGATCTGAGTACCGCGGAATGGAACCTTTACCTGTTCTGAAGTAAAGGAACCGTTACCGTCAGATTCCCAGCGTACGCCCTCATCCTCTGAAGCATTAACCGAGCGAGACAGTACCGTAACCTTCTTGGCAACGATAAAGGAAGAATAAAAACCCACACCAAACTGACCAATTAACTGTGAATCACGTTTGGCATCACCGGTCAGGTTCTTCATAAAAGCCTCAGTACCAGACTCGGCAATAGTTCCAAGATGGTTATTCGCCTCCTCTAATGTCATACCGATACCGTTATCGGTAATAGTCAGAGTTTTAAGATCTTTATCCGCACGAATTCTGATTTTAAAGGTAGGATCGTCTTTAATGAGATCCTGATTGGTAAGAGATAAAAAGTGAAGTTTATCAATAGCATCAGAGGCATTGGAAATCAATTCTCTTAAAAAGACTTCCTTGTTTGAATAAAGAGAATTGGCCAGTAAATCCAAAAGTTTGGTTACCTGAGTCTGAAAACCATGTACTGTTGCAGTCATTTTTTTTATTACACTCCATAAAAATGAAAATCCTAAAAATAGAACTTTCGCCATAAATCAACTGTAACAGTATATGGGGAGTGTATTTTGAAAATTCAAGAGAACAGACAATGAAGTTTTTAATACCAGGGTTCCTTGCATGAAAATCCTAAACCAAAGAGGTCGCTCTAGTCTTTTGCTAAACAGAGTTGAAACCACATAAGTCGCAGGAATAAACCAAATTCGAAAGCAAGGGAGTATACATCCTAAAGTGCTACCATTTTAAGGCTATTATGGAATTAAAAGGCAAGATATCGGATGTTAAACAATCCCAAAAATTATGGTTAACTTCTTTAAATTTCCAGTAATTAAAGGGGACGACGATAGTTGAAGGACTGCATAAGCGTATTACCATCTACTGAACCGAGATTGCCACCAATAGGTACGCCCGTGGCAATCTTGCTGACTGTAATTCCCAGTTTTTTTGCCATAAGCGCAATATAGGAAGCAGTAGCCTCTCCTTCCACCGTCTGAGAGGTAGCCAAAATCACTTCATCGAAATTTAAGGTTTCAAGTCGTCTCTTTAAGATATCAAGCCCCAGATCTAAAGGTCCTACCCCATCAATCGGACTTAAATGTCCATGCAGAATGAAATAGAGGCCATGATATGACGCCATAGCCTCAATTGCCTCGACATCCTCTGGATTTTCCACGATACAAAGACTTTTCTTCAAGTTTCGTTTCTCATCAGCGCAGAGGTTGCACGGTTCATCCTTGAGATCTGTATAATTGCGGCAGCAGGGGCACAAGGAGATATTCTTAAGACTTAACTCCAGATTTTTGGCAAGCATAAGACCCTCCTCCCGCTTTTTATCAAGAAGATAATAGGCAATGCGAGTGGCACTCACAGGTCCGATGCCCGGCATTACCTGCAAGGATTTGATAAGTTCCTCTAAAAGAGCAGATGATGCCATAATTAGAAAGGCAATTTCATACCTGGAGGCAACTGGATACCGCCTGTGACTGAAGACAGTTTTTCCTTGGACATGGCCTCAACACGGCGATGAGCATCATTGTAGGCTGCAGCCAGAAGATCTTCACAGATTTCCTTATCATCCTTGAAAATAGACTCATCAATTTCGACACGACGCACTTCATGACTGCCATTCATAGTGATTTTCACCATGCCGGCACCAGATTCGCCGGTAACCTCCATATTACCGATCTCCTCCTGGGCTTTAGCAAGACGCTCCTGCATCATCTGAGCCTGTTTCATCATATTTCCCATGTTAAACATTGATAGTATCTCCACATTCGTTATATCTAGGCAAAACCAATACTCCACATCGCCTTTCTTTGCAAAAAAGAAAAATGACAGCACTATATTCTACATTATCTACTAAAAATATGTGCCAAAATTTTTCTCATGCCGCTAAATCTGCCAACATCTCTTTACTGATGACATCCTCTTTTTAAAACCTGACATCCACCTAGTATGATTTGACACTCCCACGACTAAAGTCGTGGGATTCCTGCTTCACAGATCGTTGCATAGTGAACTATGTCTTACACAATCTCTAGGAG
>CACYBT010000175.1 GCA_902772715.1 uncultured Succinivibrio sp. | reverse complement strand
TGTACATGTTTAATAAAGTTTGTTACAAAAAATGGCAGTTGTTTAATTCAGTTTGTTACATTTCTAGTAAAATAGCTTAATAAGTTTGTTACATTTTTTCTATTTTATTTCTTGAATGATCTCTTTAATGTTTTTGCCTTGTGATAAGGCCAGAATTGTTATTAAAGAGTAAAACCATCTAGATAGATATATACTTTGAAAACTAACTTCACTTCTTAGGTTACGTGTTATGCTGTATATGCTATAAGAATCTTCAAAAAATAATCTGATAAATTCTTCTCCCCAGTAATCACACAAGAGGATTTTAAGTAAATAATTTTTTATTGTGGCTAAAGTATACTGATTTTTATCAGTTTTATAACCTTCTATGAGTTTGAGATCTTTTAAACGTTCCACGATATAATTAAAAATTATGCCAGAATCTACAGGTGGAACCTCCCCATTTACGATTGCCATGACGTTTTCCATAAAAAATTCTGGTTTTTTATTTGAGTAGTCAATGATCGTGCGCGGATATTCCGTTAATTCATCAAAAGTTAAAAAGTATTTCTCTGGATCTGCGTACACAAGGCGGCATCTATGTTTAGGACATAACTCGAGTCCAAAAATAATCCATTCAATACGCTGCCATGTAGTTCCGTATTTTTGTTTTTGTTCTAATATGCACTTAGGACAGAATCTTCTGCTATTTATATGCCTATTTTGCCATGAAGTCCAAATACCAGTTCTAAACAGAAGCCTTTGTTTCGTACTTTTATTTGTTTGAATTGTGTCAGATACCAGACTTTCGTAAAATTTGTGCTTATAATCATCATTAAAAAAGTATGATGTGAGATTATAAAGAGTATGCCCTTTTAAAAGTTCATCAAATGTCTTGTAATTTTCTAATAACCTGCTGACTGCAAAGGTAAAGTCAATGTAATCTGTAAAGCATGAGTAATATCTGAGATTGCAGTCTAAATGATCAATAAACTCCATCCATTTCATCTGATATAAATGCGCTGAACGGATCAGTAGACTATCATACGATTCTCTCTCCATGGGATAAAGAAACAGTGCCATCAGGCATCTCCACTAGTGTCTACGGGTAAATCAGGCTCTCTGTTTATAGTGGTAGTTAAAGACTCTTCTGTTTTCTTCTTTTTTCCTCTTGTTTTCGATTTGGCCTCGTTTCCCTGCTCCTCATTATATTTATCCAAAAGTTGTTGTAAAACCGCCATTGGACTCTGATTTTTATCTCCTGTAAGTATGCTTTCAAGAGCCTCTTCAAGTCGCTCTGAGAACTCTAAGCCGAGTGTTGAGAGTGAGAGTTTTATACGCTCCTTTAAGTTAATCTCAGGCTCCCTAAAATCTGAGGCTCCATTTTCCTGTTTTTCTATTTCATCACTCAAGGTCTCACTTGCATCGAAAAACACTGTTCTAGGCATGGCAATGTCCTGGAACTCCATAAGAGCCGTGGCATCATTTTTTCGAATAGCATTGATGCCAGGTGCTACGGCTGAAAAGTAATCCTTGAACGTGGCGGCAATAAGTTCAGGGCTTAACTGCTTTTCATGCAGTACCTGAGCCTTCTTTTGACTTAAAACAAAGAGTTTTAACAGAATATCTGGTACACCCTGACTATAATAATAGAAGGCGTTTTTTACCTCATCTGACATAGTCTGCTTTTCATCCATCAGGACGTTATACTGCGAGAGTTCTCCAATAAAGGCATCCCAGTCTGAATGATTGTCAGGGGTGTTTTTCAGCCAGTCCCATTTAAAGGTTCCAAAAGAGCCAAAGCGGCGACTGGTTTTAAAATCCAGCTCCATAAACTTTCCTATTTTAGGAGTACTGATAAACATCAAAGGAACACAGAGAGTATTAGAGATACTGACAAGGAAATTAAACAGTAAATCACGGTTTTGTCTGCTGGCCATGATATTCTGCATTTCATCAATAACCAGAAGTCCGACATGGTAGATTGTCAGTAACTGACTGAGGCGGGCCTTGAGTTCTTCAATAGAATGTCTGCCGTGTGCCCATCTTGAAAAGTTTTCACCGGTTACCTGGTCGATAGCGGCAATACAGTTGATGCAGAGAGATTTGACACTGCCCTCATGAGGACACTCAACTCTCAGATAGACAATCTGAATCAGCTCTGTGCCTATTCTGCTGCCTTTATGTTTTAATACCTGCGGATAGAGGGAGAGAATTCTGGTTACAGCACAGGTCTTACCAACACCAGAACAGCCTAATACCGATACTGATAAAGGTGTGGTTTTCTGACTGCTGCCATAGGTGAGCAGCATCTTTTCTCCTTCCTGCTGACGCATGTAGGCAGTGGCAAGTCGTTCCCTCTCCAGCGCATCCTGCATTGGATTACGGTTAACATAGCCCTGTCTTATCATTAAATCAATGACTTCCAAAAGTTCGGTATGTCGTGGCAGTGGGATAAAACACTCATCCACAAGCGAGCCTAACCACTGGTCTCGCTGTCTGCGATTAGCCCTCGGATGACATGGCGGAGGAGCATGTCTTAAGGTTTTAACTATATCTAAAACACTGTACTCCAAAAAATCCGGCAGAGCCTCAATTAGAGGATTGCCGCGATAAATCTCAAGGGTACTGAAATGATACTGGAAATCTTCAATAATCATGATTAATCTGGTATGTCTTCAAAGTTCTGAGGATAACTGAAATTCTTTTTCACTGGATTATCTTCAGTCACTGTAGCCAAAGTCGTAGTGTTGTTATCTATAAATTCCTGCATGCGTGGATTGGCTGATTCCTGCTTTACACGTTCTTCCTGTCTGTTTTTGGCAATTTCCTTAAGCTGCTCTTTGGTGCTCTTTGTGGTTTTAGGCTTGGTCTCAAGTGCATTTCTTACCAATTTCTCTTGAGCCTTGCGAATTTTATAACCATAGAGATCTGTGTCCATCTGGGCCTTGGCCTTAGCCTCAGCGGCAGTGCCAATGTAAAGTTCGGCCTCATACAGAGTCATTCCTTCCAAATGACGACTGGTAGAGGCTAAAGTACAGTCCCAATATTTATATGGCTCTTTCTCTGGCTCTGGAAATAACCATGCTCTTGAAACATCAGCAGGATCGATGGCAATCTGCATATCGGTAGGTCTCTTATCTCTTATACCACGATCGAAATACCCCCTGTTAGCACCTTCCTCACAGAAATAACGAATTTTTTGCACGCACAGACCATCACGGGAAATTGTGTATGGAAAACGCGGCAGCAGCATAAGTCTTAAAGCTTTTTTATCTTCTACAGGTCTTAACTGACAGAGATTCTGTTCTCGACTCCATTTCCATAAGTTGCCGGGAGTGGCCGCAATCTCAGCATTCAGTCCCTTTGGTATAGTGCGACAGATGTGATTATTAACATCTATGGCAGCCAGTAGCAGCAGTTTGATATAGTCCTTAAGTGTTAGGGCTGCATTCTGACGGTTCTCCCTATATCCGGATTTCTTAGAGCCTGGTTTTTCCGGAATACCAGGCAAAAAGGATCTTACAGATTTCTGCAGAGCATTAAAGGTTTCTTCAACTATGCCTTTTTGATCGCCGCGATATGAAACGGTTGTGGTAATTTTTACCTGATTGGCTCTGGCAAAAACATCAATCTGGCTGCCGGCAAGTTCACCATTGTCGGCTACCACACAGGCAGGAATGCCACTGGCCGGCCAGTCATCCTCAGTGATATCAATACCAAAACGACGGCAGTATTCTACCTTGTTTAACATTGATATATACAGGACATCAGCAGCGGATTTATACATGGCAGGATCGAAGGATGCCGTGATCCCGGCTATCATAGTAGTAAAGATATCTCTTACCACATAGAGGGTAGGACGTCCGACGATCTTGGTATGATCGTCCTCAGAGACCAGTGTTACATCAGCCGGGGTGGAATCAATGGTATAGATGGAGCCGGCTCCGATTACGATGTCCAGTGAGGAGCCAGAGTAGGCTTTGATGTCCTTTGCAAAGTGAATTGGATTGGTTCTTGCCTGTATACGCTCACGAATTGTAAATTCCTTGTAATAGAAGTACTGCAGCTGGGCATAGGTTGGAGCATCATAGGTTTCCACTTCTGGATGTTTTTCTTTGTATTCGCCCAGGAATATGCGATAGGCTCGGCGTAATGAATCTCCGTTTTCTTTGAGGACGTATTTACGCAAAATCTTTTTAAAGTGTTCTCGTATTTCATTGTTGAGAGGAGTGCCGTTAACCTGACTTATCTTGGACTTGCGTCCTGGTTTGTTGGTATATTCCCGCAATCCGTTACTATTGCCATAACCTGGAGTTAATGCTCCTAAGGACTGACCTTTTACCCACCAGTTATGGAGTGTACGCTTTATCTGGCGTTCTTTGCCACGAGTTTCCTCATCAGCACACATCTCACGGATTTTGGCTTTGAGTTTTTTGAGATCGAACAGTAAATCCTGCTCTGTGACAATTGGCTCGATGAGATGGTAATTGCTGTCGGCAATTTCTTTTGATTTCCCTGATACCGGCTGATTGCGTTGTTTATCGTAGGCATCCGTCTGAATAACAATCTCCTCATTATGTTCAGCCTCTGATAGTTTTTCAGTAGTAGTTACCATCACATTAATGCCGGTATCTTTACTCTCCATGGGATATAGGGAAACCTGCTCCTTATAGATGCATAACACCCGATATAAGATCCCATTCCAGGTAATAACCTGATTATTCATTAACATGGGTAACCTCCGTAAAGTCAGCAAGAGTGCATTTATGGTATAACTTGTTTTTAATGTCAAAGAGCCATAATTTCTTGGCACAGAGAATGTTTATCGCCATCGCTAAATTAAGACTGGTCTCTCCAATTTTTACAGTTCTGTTGTGTAAATCCCGCGGACGGATGCTGTCATCTCCCAGAAAGGTACGCATCTTGTGCTTCAGAGTTTTTAGAAAAGATATTTTGTAGGGCGTATTACGCAGGTGATAGAAAAATTCCAGATTGGTACTGAAAGTGGGATTAAAGAACTTTGAAAGACATATTTTCCAGGGATGTCCTTTTTTCTGCCAGTACTGATGCTCGATTTCAAGTTTAGAATAGGTGCGAGGGTTACGTATATCATCCTCATCGTGTTTAATCTGTACGGCGGAGTATAATTCCTCACCAATCTCTTTACTTCTGCGGGTTAACACAAAATCTGTGGTCATTACGGAGCCGCCATGGGTGAATCCAGGATGCAGGAGTTTTAACTCTTTGCATATTTGATAGGTAATATTGGGATCGAGAGGAAACTGCTCTCTTACCTCAATAATACTGTCATCCCAGTCATACTGATAGAAGGCCAGTACCTCGCCATGAGAAAATAGATGAAAAATCCTGTTGAACCTTAGAGAATAGAGCCGTGATTTAACAGCACAAGATTTAACGCCTCTCACTGTAAGCCACGGAGTATAATGTTCAAATCTGCCAGAACCACGGCCAGACTTAATCCCATTCTCATAGTCTTCAATACACTTCTTCGTCATATAATTGTACCAGATGGGCAAAAGGGAACAAACTATAATAGATATTCTAAGTATAAATGTAACAGACTAATAAGTAAAGTTATAAATTTGATATATATCAAATAACTAAATAAAAAGTTACACAATAATTTAATGTAAACTATACTAAAAGTAACAAATATATTAAAAACATATAGAAATAAAATAAAGACAGTATGACCTCGTTTCCTGCCAGCCACCATAAAATAAGAGAAAATGTGATTTATAAGGGATTTAAGAAGAGGTAATACGAAGAAAAATTAAAAAGTAACAAACCTATTAAGCTATTTTACTAGAAAT
>CACYBT010000174.1 GCA_902772715.1 uncultured Succinivibrio sp. | reverse complement strand
GTGTATGATTTTAAATACCAAAGAGGAAGATAGAGAACAGTACAAACACAAGATTGCTGCAGAAATAATGCAGTTTCCATACGTCAATGGAGGATTATTCAAAGATCAAGGATTCATACCTGATTTTGATTTAGCCACACGAAACCAGCTTTTAGATTGTGGTCGTTTGGCTTGGCATGAAATTTCTCCAGCAATCTTTGGTGCCATGTTCCAAGGTGTAATGAAAAAGGAAGAAAGAAGAAGTCTTGGCGCACATTACACATCTGAGGAGAACATTCTTAAAATCGTAAAGCCTCTGTTCTTAGATAGGCTTTATGAGGAATTTGAGCAATTAAAGAAAGATACGGCTCCGTTATTAGAAAAGATTAAATCAATTCCAGAACTCAAGAAAAAAAGAACATCCTATGCCGGCATTACCATATCTGGATATTTTGATTACTGGAGTAATGAAGCAATACAGCTTGAGACGCAGAGAAGACAGGTTTTTAAAGATTTTTTAGCCAGAATTGGCAGAATGAAGTTTCTTGATCCTGCCTGTGGGTGCGGAAATTTCCTACTAATTTCGTATAAAGAATTAAGAAAACTTGAAAATGAAGTTCTTAGCTATATCAATGAAGGTGATTTTACTGATTCTTACATCAATATCAATCAGTTCTATGGAATAGAGATTGAAGACTGGCCTGCTGAAATCGCCCATGTCTCTATGTGGCTGATGCAGCATCTTATGAATCAGGAGGCTAATCAGCGTTTTGGTTCAAACATACAATCAATCCCACTAAAAACATCTGCAACTATTGTCACAACAAATGCTCTGACAACAGATTGGAATACAATTCTTCCTGCTAAAGAGTGTTCCTATATTCTTGGTAATCCTCCGTTCGGAGGGGCCAATAGATTGTCAGCAGAACAGAAAGAATGGCTAAAAAATACATATCCTTTAAATTACAAAGTGGGATTTGCTGATTTTGTAACAGCATGGTTTATGCGTAGCAAGGATTATGTAAACTTAAATTCCAAAATTGAAGTAGCATTTGTTTCTCCTAATTCTATATGCCAGGGTGAACAAGTTGGTACTCTTTGGGATTTGTTATTAAAAGAAAAATTTAATATAAATTTCGCTTATACATCATTTCCTTGGTCAAATGATGCAGCAAACAAAGCTGGAGTTACCTGCGTTATCGTCGGATTCTCAAAAAACGAGCATAAAATTAAAAAGTTACATGTATATTCTCCTAAAACAAAATCGGTAGATATATTTGATTGCAAACATATCTCCCCATATTTAACTAACAGTACAAGTTCGACCATAATTCACAGAGAGAATAAAAGAATCAATTCTGATTTGAATATTTCCTTCGGTAATATGCCTAATGATGGTGGAAATTTACTATTTGAATACGCAGAAGGTCAGAGTTTTTTAGAGGAATATCCGGAGGCTAAACCTTTTATAAAGAAATTTATTGGAAGCAGTGAACTCATGAAATCTGAGTTTAGGTACTGTTTGTGGCTTACTGAAGAAACAAAAGATGAATGGTCTAAAATTCCGGGAATTATTGATAGAGTAAATAGATGTGCAGAATGGCGTTCAAAACAAACTAAAACAGGGGCTGCTTTCAAATTTAAGGATATACCATGGAGATTTGGACAGTTAGCAAATCCTTCTAACCCCGAAACAGCTTTAGTTATTCCTGCTACCACGGGTGAATCTAGATACTACGTACCTTTTGATTTTGTTAAACAAGATACAATTGTTAGTAACCTTGCTTTCATATTGCCAAATGCTGATAACTATGCTTTTGGAATTTTGTCATCTAGGATGCATATGTGTTGGTTAAGATTAACTTCTGGTAGAAATAATCAAAGTTATCGCTACTCTAGAGATATGACCTTCAATACCTTTATTTGGCCAGATGCATCTGAGTCTCAAAAAGAAGAAATTACTAATCTTGCCAAAGATATTCGCAGAATCAGAGCAAAATTAAAGGGAACCTCTATATCTCTTGGTGATATGTATCATCCTGATAAAATGCCAGAAGATTTAAAAGTAGCACATAACAATCTTGATTTGGCTGTTGAAAAAGCCTATAGAGATGAGCCTTTTAAAGATGATGATGAACGTCTTGCTTTCCTTTTAGATTTATATTCTGATGCTCTTGCCAAGAAGGAGTCTAAATAATGACTGATATGAATAATGAAGATAACGTGGAAGTTCATAACATTGGCAATTATACTTTTGCTCAGACTGGCAACAGTACCAAGGAAAATAACATGGGCATGCGTGAAATGCAGGCTCGTGCCTTTGCCAAACGTCATTCCAAATATCTCCTTATTCAGGCTCCTCCCGCTTGCGGTAAATCAAGAGCACTGATGTTCCTGGCTCTTGATAAAGTTATCAATCAGGGAATAAAAAAGGTTGTTATTGCGGTTCCTCAAATTGCTATAGGTTCAAGTTTTGCTGATACAAAACTAACCGAAAATGGATTTTTTGCTGACTGGAAAATCAATCCTATATATAACCTCTGCACTCCTGGCGGCGAGACTCAGAAAGTCCAAAGAGCACTGGAATTTTTTGACGATCC
>CACYBT010000173.1 GCA_902772715.1 uncultured Succinivibrio sp. | reverse complement strand
TTTTTTTTGGAAGTAAAACTGCAGTACTCGAGAATTGAGCAGGGCAAGGATATATTTTATATTGACGTTTTTCACCCTGGGGATGAGAATATTACAGGAGTTGAGAGTAAGAGTCTTTTCATTATCATACGAAAATACCAGTGTAGCGCATATAAACCGATACAGTAGTTTTTCTGATGCCCGGTACATGGCATCGTCCGATACCTGCTGAAAATTTTGCGGAGTATAATGAATAAAGGAGAGATTTTTTTCAAAACGATATTTATGCAGATCTCTCCCACATACAATGGTCTCTTGGTTTAATTCTTTTTTGTCGCTTAAATATCTTGCGTTGTCTCCAGTCACGATACCCAGTGCAAAATCAGCCTGTCCTTTGAGAGTAAAGGATGGTGTTAGTGTTTCAATTTTGCGTATGAGCCGGTATTCATCATCATCTAAAGCGAGGCAGAAACAGTCTGAACTTATTTCTCTTTCGGTTTTGACGGTAAAACTGCCTTTAGTGGTGAAAACCCTAAACCCTACAAGATTATTTTTGCTATCACTTCTGGTAACCTCAAGAATAATGCACGGACATTGAATATTCTTAAAAGGATCACCTAGGTAGTTGATGGTTTTCAATAGCGTCTTTGCTAAAAGAAATCGGCGTATAGGTTCATGGGACTTCACGTTGAGCAATGACTCTGGAAGAACAAATGCTAGAGTGCCACCATCTTTAAGCGAGCAAACAGCCTTTTCCAAAAATACGTCAAAGGACTCTACCTTGCCTTTAGTGTTTTTAAGAATAGCATAGTGTTCCCTAAGATATTCTGTGTCGCTTTTCTCAAATTCAAATCCCCAGGGAGGATTGCCAATAATAAAGTCAAATTCTTCAGTATGTTCCTTTAGATAGTTACATACTCTAATATGTTTTTCCAGGAACAGAGAATCACAGACTTTATATTTAAGGGCAAAATTCAGTCGGGCGATATCAATGCTTATGGGGTCGATATCATAGCCATAGATTTGCGTATAGGGAATATCCGTGGGTAACTGTAAAAAAAAGTTGCCTGTTCCGCAGCATGGATCTAAAAAAGTTTTATGCTGATAATCCTTATCTGAAAGTATCTGTTCACACAGTTTTTTGACAATGGCATTGGGGGTGTAGTAGGCTCCCTGGGCCTTGCGACTCTTTATTTCGAGAAAAGAAAGGTACAAGAATCCCAGTATATCTTCATTAGGTTCGTATATAAAATCAAGAGAGAAAAGCTCATGTTCTAAATCTACATGGTATTCAAGATAGGTCTGAAACATAAGCAGATTATCGATAAGAAACCAGAACTGTCCCTGAGGCATTTTGCCATCATAATAACTTTTGAGAGCATAGGTTATTTTAGGATGATGCTCTCGGTCCAATAGCATTTTGATGGCGGTATTGGCTATAAGCGCCAACATCAGTGCATCATTGATTTTTATATAGTCTCTTTCAATAATCTCAAAAATCTTCAATAGATTGACAAGATTTCGTGAGTCTTCAGAAAGATAGGCTGTGTATATCTGTTTTCCAAGTACATAATTTTTATTGCGGCGACTTTTTAGTCTGCCGTCAGTATCTGACGCCAGGGACTTTTGAAAGTCAGCAAGATATTCTTCTGAAAAGAAAGGCTGTTTATCTTTAATGACTGTGGGCCTGATTTTATCAAGTTTAATCCAATTGTTAAGTGTAGCATGACAGATCTTCAGTTTCTTGCAAACTGTATCGGTATTTAGAAGCGCAGCACTTTTTTCGTAATTCATACGATCCTCAATTGGTTATGATGAAAACTAGGGTGGAAGATCCTGTTATCTTCGTATCTTTTCTTCAGGTAACATGAGATTACCGATACTTTCAGTCACAATACCGATAATGCTGCGGGTATCCCTGTTGATTTCGCTAATTCTGATTTTTATCATATCTCCGATTCTTTTTTCACAGGTGTTGTGGACAAAGATTTCTCCGCTGTCCCCGTAAAGACTCAAGTCATCCCGGTTCTTGGCTAGGTTGGATAGGGGCACGAAAACCATAGCGCCATTTTCTTGCAAAATAACTTTTATGCCACCACGGGTTACTTCAAAAATCTGGGCGGTGAATACAGTTTTTTTCTCAATTTCAGGGGACAGATAATCAATGTATAGCCAATCCTTGACATCTCTTTCTACTGTACGGTTAATTTTACGGGACTCATTGATAGACTTTGCGATAGTGGCATCCGGTTTTGGCGCATTATAGTCTGTAAGTAGCGTGGATTTGATGAGACGATGATTGAGCATATCTCCGTATTTACGAATAGGTGAAGTCCAGGTGGCATAGTTGCTAACTCCTAGGGCATAATGAGGCCCCGGGGTGGCACTGATTTCTGTGTATTCCTGGTATTTGCGGATACGGTTATCTAGGTATTCATTGTCGTTAGCAATGGCAAAACGGCGAATAGCATTGTAAGATTCAAGAGTGTTTAGATTTTCTTCATCAAAAGGACATTGTTCTTTCTTTAGAAGTTCAATAATATCTTTTTTCTTCTGCAGATCAAAACCCTTATGGATATTGAAGATTCCGCTATGTAATTTGTCTGCAAGAAAGTATCCGGCAGCAATATTAGCTGTAATCATGGCCTCTTCAACAATCTTGTTGGCGATACGCCTAAAGTTGACCTCAATACGTTCTAAGGCCCCTTTTTCGTTCAGAATAAAATCATAATCAGGCTTGTTCTTAAATGTGGCGGCATGAGTTGCACGGTATTCTTCACGGATTTTTGCAAAATCACTTAAGAGTGCCAAAACGGTTTTTACAGCGTCAGATGGTACAAAGTCAGTATTCTTTCCCTCTAGATAATCCGAGACCTTATTGTAGATAAGTTTTCCCTGAGATTTTATAGTTGCAAGCCTAAACGACGTTTGTTCAATGTTAATGATACCGGCACTGTTTATAAAGAAGGTTCCTACAAGGGCCTTACGCTGTTCTCCCTCACGCAGTGAACACAAATTATTGGAGAGTACACGGGGTAGCATTGGAATGTCGCGTCCTGGCAGGTATATAGAAAAAGCTCTTTTCTGAGCCTTGGCATCAAGATCACTGTGAGGGGCAATATATCCTGTAGGATCTGCTATTGCTACCTTAAGTATGAAACCGTCACCATCTTTTTCTATGTAAAGAGCATCATCCATATCTTCAGTGTGTTCAGAATCAATGGTTATAAAAGGAAGATCAGTCATATCCTCGTATGTGCTCTCGTTATCAAGGAGCATAAATTCCTCATCATCAGGCTCTTTTATCGGTAAGTCATATTTTCTAAGACAGACGAGCCAAGGACTTGTAGGATCATTTCCTTTACAGATGAGTTCGTTGATTTCAGCCCTAAAGGCACCTTCCCTAAGTGCATGTGCCTTGAGGGTGCAAATAACGTAGTCACCATGAGAGAATTTGCGGTCATCTTTTGTACGTTTGTCAGTGGCACTGATTTTTTGTCTTATCCCATTGACATCTGGCACTACATAAAGTTTACCTGAAACCAGCATGATCTTGGCTACAAAACGTTTTAATACAGGGTCAATGAGAGTTTTGGGAATGGCACGTTTCTTGTTGTTATGATCCTCTTCAATTACTGCCGAAATCTTATCGCCATGAAGAACCATCTTCATGTCATTGGGCGCTATAAAGAAAGATTCTTTATCTGTTTCAAGAAAACCAAACCCTTTTTCATTGGCTTTTACATAGCCATCTTTTTTTATTTTTTCACTCTCAAAGGAATTTTTTAATTTTTGTAAAGCAGGATCGTCAAATAGCATGCTGTTTCATTTCTCCAAAAACCGTAAAACGTTGTCAATTATACATTGCTCCACATACTATTTGAGAAATTTAGTAAAAAAAATGAAAAATGGCTATAATATAGGTAGTTATATTCATAGAAAGTAAATTTCATTAACTGTTTTAAGATGCAAGCCGACGACCTTAGCGTAAAAATCCGTATTTATTCTTATATTTTTACATTCACCAACTGTCTGTTAGGCTGTTCGCTAGGATTTTATTATGGAGAATTTTCCTTTAGTACCATCATTACAGCCTTGTGTGTAATCGCTACTAGTATGGGAATTCTGACGTTATGTAATTATTCAGTGGACTACTCTAGGGCTTATCGAAAATATGTAAAAGACCGCAAAAATGGGATTATGTCACCGGTTATAGTGAGAGGAATTACTGTAGCCCGTCTCAGAAAAAACATGGCTCTTGTGATTATCTTTTCCACTTTTTTTGCAACTGTAGCCATAAGCATGTCTTTAGGTTCAAGTATTCAGATGTTGTCCTGGTTTGTGTTTTTATGTGTGCTATGCGTAATGCTTACGTTTATGTTTAATACTACCACTTTATACGCCTATCGGGGCACATTTGTCATTGGTTTTTTCTTTGTTTTTGGAATGTTATCCGTTATCGGTCCGCAGTTTTTAGTATTAAGTGCCTGTAATTCTAGTATTGATATTTATCCTGATACCTGGTTTTTGTCACTCGCCTCAGGTGTCTCATCACTTATGGTTTTGTACGGACGTTCGCTGTATCTGTTACTCAATGATGACGCTTCGATGGAGCACAAGTCCTTGGTATTCAACTTTGGTTACCGTATTACCTCCATCTATCTTGTGGCGCTGCTGCTAGGTGTTTTTATTTGTTCTAACATGGCCTGTATCATGTCCCATAAGTTAATTGAGACTCCGCTTTTGCTTTTGGCTTTTGTGCCTTTAGGTCTCAAGATTTTTGATATTATTAAGAATATGGACAGACTGGACATGATAAAACAGCGTTTTATCGTTATTTTGAAGTACTGCTGTCTGCATAATTTACTATGGGTGCTAGTTCTGCTGCTAGATTATTACATTTACGGGTAAACATTGCTTGTTATTAGAAGAAGAGAGTAAATATGTTATCAGATTGGATGACTGAACTTAGAGTAAAAACACTGTTGCTTTCACTGACTAATTGCGCCTTAGGATGTTCACTTGGTTTGTACTATGGTGTGGTGTCTTTTTACACCCTGCTGGTGTCTTTGCTGATTGTTACAACAGGGGTGCTCCTACAGATCTTAAGTAATCTTGCTGATGATTATGGTGATGCCCTGAAAAATGCTGATGGACCTAACCGAAAAGGTCCGATTCGTGCGGTTATGCTTGGCTCTATTTCTCTTACGCAGTTACGCAAGGCAATGGGGACTGTAACCTTGGCCTCCATGATAGTAGGAACTGTTTCCTTATTTTTAGCATTGGGCGGCAATTATGAGGCTTTGGCCTGGTTCGGATTTCTGGGAGTGGGAGCCATTATGGCAGCCATTTTCTACACCATTGGAGTGGCCTACGGTTATCGTGGTTTTGGGGATATTGCAGTTTTTATCTTTTTTGGTCCTGCTGCAGTACTAGGTTCCCAGCTGTTAGTGCTTGGTGCAAGTGGACAGGTAGTGGATTTTTTCCCTGATTCAGTCTATTTGGGTGTTGCTGTGGG
>CACYBT010000172.1 GCA_902772715.1 uncultured Succinivibrio sp. | reverse complement strand
TAAAGAACTGTGATAGGCGGTAAGCCCGATCAAATAAGGCTGGAAGACTATTTAGTCTACCCAAAAACATTTGCGAAACTAAAGTTAATCAGCTAGTTACCCGTATAGTTTTTAAGATCCCGTGTATGATACAGATTACATATAGATGAATTCAAAGCAAAGCATCATTTGAACTTTGAGAATAATTTTACAGGAAAAGTAAAATGGTTAATGTTAATTAAATCAAAGATAAACAAAACCATGATCACCGAGAGAATGAGTGATGATCATGGTTCATCTAATTTCATATTTAAATCTTCAAGTCGCCTGTTTAGACCAAACGCAGATTATCTTCAATGACATTTTTTTCAACGACATCAGAATGAGGTTTGGCATCGGCTGAAATTGAGACTTTAGCATCGACAATTTTAATATCATCAGGATTTGTAACATCGACCACAAATGTAGTATGAGTGAAAAAGCATCCATATGGTTGACCGCCACGCAATCCAAAGGTGTCCTCGACTCCCCAATTTTTGGTTTTAGTGATAACGGCCTTAGTAATTTTCTGTTTCTTACCATCAATCACTTGTTCCTCTTCTATTTTATCAACTTGAGTGTGCCCCAAGCCGCCATTATCAGAATTTATTTCACGAATAAAAAAGCCTTTCTTTAGTTCGTTGTCATCTTTAGACGAACCATCACCAACTTCACTAATACAATTAGGAATTTTATTAACATCCGTATTCATCAAAAGAGCAAATGATTCCTTATCTGACGTTAATAGGCTGTTTGTAACAAACATTGAATTCTGATTCACAATCCATGAAAGAAAAAACGTAGTCTTTGGGTCTGGAAATAAGTTCTTAATGGCATTGACTTTATCCTGTTCATGTTCATGACTTCTTTCGAAATCTACGCCACCAATTGTCCAAGACTCACGATGTAAATCACCAAAAAACTGATCGCAGAAATCATTGTTACTCTTGTTTTGGGCAACTTGCTTATCAACATATTCCTGTTGAGAGTCTCTGCAGTAATTATTAATAACCGACATATCCGCTTGATTTGTGTCCACGAATTTAGACATTATATTAAGTTTTGTATTAATAAAGTCCTTAGCAGCCTGTATTGCATCCTTACGCTGTTTATCAGTTCTAAAATTAGGCAAATTTTGCAGAAGCTCATTTATCCTATCGTAGGCAATACTTTTTGCTATTTTTCCAACTTCAGGAGGCATTTTTTCAGCATTTTTTGAAACTGATTCCATCAACGCACTTAACTCCCCTGCTGCATAAGCTTCGGCACTGGATTTGCTGAGGCCGCAATGGACAAGAGTGCCAATACCGGCAAGACCTGCGGCTCCGGCCGTAATAGATGTCGCCAAAACACCGCCCAAAGCACCAACAACTGCACCGGCAACTACTGTAGCAACACCACAGGAAGCCAAAGTCACAGCAACTGCAGCAACAACGGCGGCGCCAAGCAGTACTCCACCAATAATCCGCTCTATAATTTTAGGTGCTTTAGAAGGTTTTTTCCCATCTAAATCAGTTTTCAAATTTTCAAAAAGCTCCTGGGTGGTTAGTTCTTTTTGTTTTTCTTGAATTTTATTATCAAGAAGCAAGTCATTTTTTTTGTCATTTGGATCAATTGGGGCACCATTATCAATACTGTTAGTATTAATGTTGGTATTACTATTAACACTTAATCTTAGGTCTGACATACTGGTAAAACTCCTAAAATAAAATCTTAAGATTTGTTGATAATTTACACTATATAAAATTATAAAATAATATCCTCTAGTTACTAACAATCAATGATTGTTTATAAGCGCCATTATATGCTTTAAAATATTTATGTCAATAACCTGTAGTGAAAAATTTTATCCAATATTATCAGAAAGCGCTGTCCAACCGCATTCTCTCAGGACCGGGATATAAAACGCCCTTTGATAAATTTATTGTCATGAAAACAAGATATTAATAAATATTTTTGTGATATAGTTACAATTTTTAATAAATATCTTTTGAAATTAGCTCTATTTTGTGTAAATTTCCATAAATTATTTTTTGTAGTTGCATTTTACTAGAATTTTATCTAATCATTTGGTATAGTGAATTAGATTTAAATCATCATGTAAAAATCACAACTTAATCTAGAACACAAGTTTAAAAGAAACGTTTATGTCTTTGCTAATGTATTGTTTTATATTTGAATATACAATCATAACCAGCCTACAGAGCGACATATTTGGGAGGTAGAGATGAGCGAATTTTCAGTAAATAATCACAATAACATCAGTGTTAACAATTTCCCAAACAGTCAGTCTTTACCGCAGACTGACAACAAAAGCATTCCTAATCAGAATCTCATGGAAGGAGAGGCTCTGCATGACAAGGTCAAAGTTTTGCAGCAAACAAAGACTGATTCCACGCAGGATATCCGTTCACATTTAATGCAGTTAGAACAGTCCATCAGCAGTAAGGGCGGCAGCGAGTCGCTTTTAAAAGAGCAGAAACTGTTCTTTCTGACCAATCTTGATAATACCATTATCAGTAACGTACTGAATAAAGAGGCTCCTCACCTCATGCAGATGCAGATGAAGGCCGGCAACTGTGATCTTGCTTTTAAAGAAAAATGCCTGTCCCTCCTCAGCGGTGAAAATAGTCTAAATACTCAGGGAAACATCTACAAAGGCGCCAAAACAAGCGATCAGAAAGCTTTTCTCGATCTGATGTTTGCCTTTAAGTTCACCAGTGCTTTTTGTACAGAATTTGCCAAACAGAATCAGTCTTCTGCAGACACTAAACTGCAGCAGCACCTACAGGGACTTATGGGAGAACTGTTTTCCTGTGAGGCCAAAGATGTGGATAGCGCCAAGTCTAAACTGTTAGCACTTCTTGATAAACTGCCTGAGAATGAGAAAACAAAGGGCAGCAAGGCACTTAATGAATTTAAGAATAAGCTAAATGCCATTGCACAAAACAAAAAAGCCGTAGCCACACAGCTAAAGCAACTTCATGGCGAATACAAACAGGCTGTCTCTAATCTTAAGAGCGTCAATCCAGATACTATAAAATTTACCGAATTAAACTACAACAAAGCATCGCAGAGCGGCGGTGTTCCTTCCATGTGCGGAATCAATGCCATGCTTGAAGGAGAAGAATTACGTGCCCTCAAAAAAGAGATTGACCATGATTTCAAACCTAAGATTGATGAACTTAAAAAACTTTCTAAAGATATCGATCTGACCTTAAAAGCTGACAATTTGAAGGGACTTACCATCAGCAATCTGCAAAAAAGACTCGAAGATGCAGGTGACAACACCGCTCTTCAAGAAAAGCTTGAGGCTCACTCACAAGAGGCGTTTGAGGAAATTGGCGGCAGAATCATCTCTCTTTTGGAAAATCCAGTCTCCAATTACAATCTGTCCTCAGAACTCACCAAGATTGGAGATATGATTTCAAGAGACCTTACCGAGGAACACAGCAAGTCCTTGGCCAAGACCTTTAGTCATAACCTGGCCAAATTGACAATTAATGGCAGTTCTCCTGAGTCGACACAGAATCTTAAGGCCTTAAAGAGCCTGTTTAGCAAAATAAGCAGCAGCGAGGATCTCCTCAAACACTTTACCAGTATCATCCAGACCTTAACCCTAAATAATTTTGACCTCAAGAGTCTTGCCGCCTTAGGTGGTGCCAAGGAAGGTGATGCCGATGAGGTGATTGCGGAGAAAACCACGGAAATCATTGAGAAAATCTGCAAGGTTTTGGATGGCAAGGAAAATGGCCCAGCCTTCATCGATGCGCTTGCCGATAACCTTGAATACAACGAGGCTGCCACCACGGCCTTTCTATCCGTAGCCTCCGTACTATCCGAAAGTAAGGATGAACTGCTTGCCCAAAAATGCGGCAAATACATGCATCTTAATCTCATCAAACAGGCTGCCATGCTTGATCTGCAAAAGAGTGATCTGCAGCACTGGAGTGTACCTCCTACTCCTGAGGAATTTAAGGCCAATCCAAAAAAATATGAGGATTTTAGCCTCAAACTCGACCTTGTCAAACTCTTAAACGGCAAGCCTTCAGAATTTAATGCTGATTTGTTCAAATCCCTATTAGAAGGCGCCGCCCAAGGCAAATTAAAACACCTAAGAACCATCTGGAACACGGTGCTGGGTGCCGCCTACCATGCAGAGATGGCCTCAAAGCTTGAGAAAAAAGAAATCTCCAATGTACCAAGACAGATTTACTCTATCAGTGCACAGGAGTCCTCTCCAGATCTTAAGGAGATTGCACCTAAGAACTACACTGGTGAAAATGCCCGTGCCGACTTTAACAACTCCCTGTCTGACAACGTGAAGAATCTTATGAAAGGTCAGGCCCAGGGACTGTTCAGAAAAGAATCACAGACCAAAATCGTCGACAAAATAACCGACAAGCTAAATTCTCTTAACAGCAGTACCACCCTCAAGGCTATGTCCTATGAGAGTATGGCCGGCAAGAAGATGCTCTGTCTTGAGGAAATGCGCAAAGAGTTGATGTTCATCAATGAGAGTATTCTCAAAAAAGGCACCAAGCAGTATAGAGATATATCCGATGCCGATCAGCTGCTGCAGACTTCCATTGACAAAGCCGTCCTGGTTGATGCCATTAACACCAATTACAAAGGCATAAGTGATAAATACAGCACCCTTATGAAAGAGAAAAGCGAGGCACTGCAGAACCCTGCTCTCTCACAGTTACTTGAGGCTCAGGGCCTAGAACCTGGCGACATCCCTAAGGGTGAGGATGTGGCTGTTACCTTAGTGACACTAAGAGACCACCTCGTAGATGATCTTGATATGCTTGATGACAGGGCCTTAAAAGATCTCGGGATTCAATCCCCTGAAAAATTAAGATTATCCCCCGAGGTCATTGAATATGGACAGGATCTTAACAAATATCTTGCCAAACAGCATATGCTTTTTGCAAGCGGCATCACTAATCCACCTGCCGATCCAAAGTTCTCCGAGGAAAAAATAGCAGAGTTTGAAAAGACATGTGATGAAGCCTTAAACGTGCTCAAGGACAAACTCAGCGAGGCCTGCTCGGTAAAACCTCTGAGCAAGACCGCCCAACTTCTGCTTAACAAATATGTTCAGATTGCTGCCCTAAGACATGGTGACAGCTACAGTCAGTTTGTCGCCAAAGATGCCGGCACGGCCTATCTGCAAAAACATGGTGACAGTAAAGATAGCATCAAGCATGCCCAGCAGTTAACCTTTGAGGAAAACATCAAGATTTGCTCGAAGATCTCTGCCTTAGGTGCAGGAGATCTTAAGACACAGGACAAAGACCTTGTGGCCATCGAAAAACTCATCTTAAATGATTTGTCATCACAGTTAGGATTTAACGAAGACGAGGAAAAGGCTCTGTATGACGCAGTAAGCGCAGGCAAACTCTCCCAGAGTGAGAAAAAGGAACTGTTAAATTCCATGAAACTTACTTCCATGAATGTAAATCTTGATTCATTTACAGTAAGTGATCCTAGATTCTCGGAGAAAACAACCTTCAGTAATGATTTACGTAATCTTGCCCATGCTCAGGACAATGAATTTGATGAGAAATTAAAGAACTTTACCAACAGTTACCTGTTCTCTGAGAAAATGACTCAGGCCGATGCTCTCATGACCTATATCAATCATGGTACTGATGTCAAAAAAGCCTCTAATACGGCTCTATCCACGGCCATCTCTGAGACTGCCATGAAAAACAGTCAGGTCATAAAACAGATCTCAGGTGACTTTGAGAAGAACTATGGAGAAAAATTAGGTACCGTCCATAAGAATGCCTCGGTCATCAGCAAAGCCATGAGTGAACAGGTAGAAACCGTAGGACGCAAACTTCTCAGTAATCTTACCGTAAGAAGTCAGGTACGTCTTGCCACCTCCTATGCCGCCTCACAGTTAGGTTATGCCGGAAAAGACGACCTCATTGAGGCCTATCAGTCTGAAAAGACCAGTGAGGAGGATAAAAACAAGATCCTCTCTGAGGTATCAAGTGCTCTCAATAAACGCGGATTTGACAGCAATCTGTCCGATATGCTGGCGCTGGCAAGACTTGGTGAAGGCAAACGTCAGAATATGGTAGCCAGAACCTGGACCTATGTCAGAAACCAGATGTTCCGCGGGCTTTCATTCCTGCAGAGTAAGATTACAAAATTCTTTGAAAGCGATCTTGCCAGGGTCAACCGCAAGAAGCAGGAGTTTAAAACCTATCTGCCATCCGTAACCGAAATGGTAAATTCCGTGGGCAAAAATAATGTCAAGTATATTGATAACGACAAAGAATTAAAGTTTGCCTTCAATCCGCTTGAGGCTACTGATGCCCTGGCTGCAACCGGACTTAATGAAAATGGCGTGGTAAGTCTGAAACTTGCACTGTCACTTATGAACAAATCCGGCATGGTGTTAAATCGTGACCAGGACGGCAAAATCAATCTTGCTGTCAATACTACCACCCTTCTTGGGGCTACCGCCTCGGCAGATGTCGATCTGCTTGAAGCCTGCGGTGCTTCCGCTGAAGCAGGCGCCAACGTGGGCGGTGGCAAAGTTCTCAATATGAAGTTTGCCTCAGATGAGGAAGCCGCAGTCTTTATCTGTAAGATGTTTACAGGCCAGTTAAACAGCAGTGATGTGAAACTGGCAAGCGAGGCAGCCACGGGAACTTCCTTCAAAGCCGGTGCACAAATCAGTGCTGATGCCAAGATTGGCGCTGCGCTCAACAGTGCCGTCTTCATGGCCGAGAGCCCAAATTATGGTGCCGAAGTTGAAGATGCCGAAGAAGAGTTTGCCAACAATCATCCAGTGCTAGACACCATTATGGGCAACGCCGATATTGGCGATCTCAAACTGAGCGGCGCCTATAACTATGATACCAAGACCATTATCGACAACAGCGGTATACTCACGGAGACCCACCGTCAGTGGAAAGTGGAATCCGAGTTTTCCTCCTTTGAGTTCGCCGGCAAATACAAGGAGATTGCCGACAAGGTCTCAGACCTCGCTATCGAGGGTAGTGAAATTGCTGAGAATACCGCCCAAAAGAGAGACGATCTTAATGATAAAGCCACAGATTTGCTCAATAAGCCACTTAAGGCCCTGGGCATAAACTATGGTGAAAATTATCATACAGTTCATACCTCTGATATCACCGGCAAAATCGATTATGCCACCGATACCACCGTGACTACGGAACTTAAAGACAAGGATCTTGAGAAATTAAAAGAAGCAGGCTTTATCAATGCAACTTTAGAGAAACAGCTAAAAGACGCAGAGTCGGATATAATAAAAGTATCCTATGTAATGAAACTCAAGCAGAGTGTAATTGACAGATATCAAAATGATCCAAAAGCACTGACCAAGGCTGCACAGGACGTCAAAAAGAATTATGAGCTAATCTCCTTTACTGCCGAACTATCAGGCAGTGAGAAGAAAATAGAAAGCTTAGGATTTAAAATAGGTCCTGTAAGTTACTCTAGCAGTGCTACAGCAAAGGGAACGACTCTTATAAAATTCGAAAAGAGTAAACTCTAAGGTATAAACTGATATATGAGAATAATAGCCAGCCTGATTTGTATTACAGCCATGATAGTGCTCTGTGGCTGCAATCCTGAGGCTCTTCTTTACAGAACAGGGGTTTCGGTGCATTCATCGGCCATGAAGGAGCTAAGCACTGCTCTTAAGAACGAACCTTTAAGATACATTGATACCAACGGCTCAGCAGCCTCTCTGAGGCTGCTTCAGGATGGCTTACTCGACTTTGCCGTAGTCAGAAATGACGTTTTAAAC
>CACYBT010000171.1 GCA_902772715.1 uncultured Succinivibrio sp. | reverse complement strand
TTTATAATATGATGTTATAGGTTTAATAACAATCTTTTGTGTTTAATTTAATAATTTTTACTTTTAAAGAAGGAGTTGACTAAATGTTAACAATTTCATCTTTAAAGTCCACAAAAGGAGTTGATGCAGCAGAACTTATTCAAGAAGCTTTAGGCTCTGGTCCATGGCAAATGGAATTTAACGAAGAAGGTGAGATTAAAGCTGTTTTATGGAGTGATATTTTTCGCAGAATGATTGGTTATCGTAGCGAAAAGGATTTTCCTAATGAATTAAATTCTTTTTTTGACTTACTTCACCAAGAGGACAGAGAAAAAGTTATTTCACTTTACTGGAATTCAATCAAGGATTATACAGGACAAACCAATTATGACATTGAATACAGGCTATGTACACGTAATCGAGGATATCGTTGGTTTCATGCTGCCGGAGCTGTAGCAAGACGAAATGATGGTTCTCCAATTTCCATTGTTGGTTATTTTGTTGATATTGATGAAAAAAAGAAAACAGAAGATAGTTTAAGGGAGGCGCATCAAGCCATATCTGAGCAGTTACGTATTTTAAAATCACTAGCCAACATGTATTATTCCATGCATCTTATCGATCTCAAGACTAATTCCTTCGAGGAATATGCATCATCAGCTGCTCTTGAGCCACTCCTTGCTGATAAAAAACAAGGTGCTATTAAGTTGATGAAACATACCATGGAGAACGTAGTACTACCTGAATATGTCAATAATGCCACAAAATTTACTGACCTTACAACCATTGCCAGGAGAATGAAAGGTCTTAAATCCTTGTCTTCTGAATTTGTAGGCATTCATGTTGGATGGTTTATTGCAAGTTTTATAACCATTGATACCGACCAAGAAGGTTACCCTTCCGTCCTGCTATTTACTACGCAGGTCATTGATGAAAGTAAAAAAAGAGAAGAAATACTCTTTATTCGTTCAATGACAGATGACATGACTGGATTTTACAACCGTCGTGCGTATGAAGATGAACTTAAATATTATCGAGAAAATAAACTTGATAGTGATTTGGTTTTTATATCTATGGATATTAATAGACTAAAGCATGTCAATGATAATTTGGGACATGCTGCGGGTGATGAGGTGATTCGAGGCTTTGCTGAAATTATCAGATTAATTCGGGATAAGTATGATTTAGAAGGGAAAATTTACCGTATTGGCGGTGATGAATTCGCCATCATAGGAAAAATTGATCCAGAACAATATACAAAGGCAAAAAATGATTTCGATAACATGACTGCAAAATGGAAAGGCTACAAAAACAATACCATTTCCGTTTCTTGTGGAATCGCTTTTAACAGCCAAAACAATTTTACCAATATCGATGATATGGCAAAATACGCTGATAAAATGATGTACCTTGACAAGAATTCTTTCTACGAAAGAATGAACATCGAACGTAGAAATTAATACTTTGACTATCCTTTTTATAACAGGAAAACACAATAGTACGAAGCAAAAAACACAAATTCACCGCAATATTTGTAACACATAATTGCGGTAAACTTGCCAAACTCTGGACAGTATTAAAACAGGATAATCAATCCTTGTTTTCTTCAAGCATTTTTAGAAGCAGACCGATAGTAGCCTCAAAATCAACTCCATACCATGGTTTTTCAGGGTTTTTCAAAGTTACAGCAATAGTGTTTGCAGTATAATCGGCAGCAATCTTAAGTGCCTTTTCTGCAGATAAACCTTTTAAAAATGCACCAACTGCAACACTTGAAAAGATATCCCCTGTACCATGATACCTTGCATCAATAAGATCATTTTGATAATAAAAATATTGCGTGTTTTTACCATTAAAACCATATGCTCCTGTTTTCCCTTTACTGAGTGACACTCCAGTTAGAATTGGAATTGGGCAACCAAGTTTATAAAGAGCATTAAGCATATCCTTAATATAGTTCTCATCATATTCTTCCCTATAAGGAATGTCAGTCATATAAGAGGCTTCAGTTATATTTGGAAGTATATAGTCTGCAATAGCGCAAAGTTTGGCATTATGTTTAGCATAATTGTCATCAAAGGCGGGATAGAGAACACCATTATCACCCATGGCAGGATCAACAAATACCATAGTTTTATCATTCCTAAATTTAGAAATAATATCAATTACAGTATCTATCTCTTCTTCAGTACCAAGATATCCAGTATAAATAGCATCAAAAGTTATATTCTCCTTTTTCCAATGCTCAGTAATTTTTTCAAGTTCATCTGATAAATCTTTACAGGTAAAATTTTTAAACATTGTATGCGTACTTAGCACCGCGGTAGGCAAAATAACCGTTTCATGTCCCATCGCAGATAATAGCGGAAGAGCAACCGTAAGAGAACATTTTCCAAGACATGATATATCCTGAATGGTCAAAACTTTTTTCATTATTTCCTCGCAATAAAATTGATTTGTTGCAATTATCAGCTAAATTTGACACTATATAAATATCCAGAATACAAAGATTTTATAAGGTCAGAATATGATTACACTAGACATAAACAAACGTGGTCAAAAAAATAAAACTGACTTTATTTATGAAAGCCTAAAAAACCAGATCTGCGAAGGTAAGATTTTTAAAGGAAATAAATTACCTTCTAAAAGAGAATTATCACAACATCTACATGTAAGTGTAATCACTGTTGAAAATGCTTATAAAATGCTCGAAAGTGAAGGTTATATAGAAGCCAAAGACCGTAGTGGTTTTTATGTAACCGATATAGACTTTCTAAAATTTCAGCAGAAACACACTAGCGCAAAATCTCCAATCACATACCTTCCCGAGGAAACGGTGAACTCTTCTTTTTTTTGGACCTTTGACAATACTGAGCATATCGAAGGAATATCCAAAATTATGCGTAAAATACTTATGCAAAAAAAAGATATCTTTGAGAAAATTTCTTCATCCGAAGGCTGTGCAGTATTACGAAATGCCATCTCGGATTATCTGTTAAGATTTCGTGGTCTTGTAGCCAATCCAGAAAATATTATTATTGGTGCCGGTTCAGAATATTTATACCGGATCTGTGTACAGTTATTGGGTTATCAAAAAACAATAGGGATAGAAAAACCTTCCTATAAAAAAATTGAGCAGATCTATCGGTCTTTGAATATGAAAATAAGTTATTTGGAGATGGGTACTGACGGCATTAAAACTGTGGCACTAAAAGATACAGACGCAGACTACATACATGTAACCCCCTATCATTCATATCCCTCTGGTGTCACAGCCAGTGTAAAAAAAAGGTATGAGTACTTAGAATGGGCAGAAAAAAGAAAATCATACATTATCGAAGATGATTTTGACTCAGAGGTGGATTTTTTTTATAAGCCAATTGATACGTTATACCAAATTGATAAAAATGGACGTGTTATCTACGTAAACACTTTCACGAAAAGTATTGCTCCTGGATTTCGTGTAGCCTACATGGTGCTACCTGATTCTCTAAAAACTGAATATAGACAAAAATTAGGTTTTTATTCCTGTCCCGTTCCGGTATTTATCCAATATGTTTTAGCAAGTTATATTGAGGACGGGCTTTTTGAACGTCATCTAGCAAAAATGCGCAGAAAAAATAATAAAGCATTTTTAAATATTTCGTATAAATAGCGATTCGTCAAAACATTTATTTAAAATATGGCTTATTCTAAATAGACAGTATATTGCCGTAGAGGTTCACTAACCAAATTACTTAATGCTCTTTTGAACTTGCTTATGGACACGAATAATACATAATATTTGCTCAAGATCAATTGAAGAGTTCTTTCAGCGATAACACCATAAATACATTAAAACTTTAGATAAAAGAGACAAAATGTCTAGCCACCGATGCCAATAAAGCATTTTACATATCTCATGATAGGTAAGGTTATAAGGTCTTGCATAAAATGAGAGATGACAAAAAAATGTAAGTGTATGACCACTGTGGAATCTAATTAAGTAACTGCGAAATAATCAAAGCAATTAACAGATTAAAGGGAAGACGCCTTTATCAACCCAAAAAAATCTACATTTTCCATGTGTTGCCGCTGTTATAGTGATGCTCGAGAATATAAAGTAGAAGTTGTTGCGAACCATTGGTTAGGATACCCACTTGTAACAGAATGATGAAGTCCATGCCTTACGCTGTAAAAAAACTCTTTTTTGGGCTATCAGATTTAGTTTGACTACATGGAGACATAACAATCATGAAAATATCTCTTGATCCATATTTAATCAGAGAAAAATCCAAGGTCTCACTTAAGGATTTTTCTACAAAGGCTGATCCCAAGATAAACCGAGAAGAAGTAGAACAGAATCTTTTTCCAAACATTACAAAGAAAATTTGCGAGCTACAGGAAAAACTTTGGGCAGAAAACAAGCATGGCGTAATTATCGTTTTCCAGGGAATGGATGCAGCAGGTAAAGACAGCGCTGTAAAAAGAGTATTTTCCGATGTTAATCCTGCTGGACTTTCAATTGTTTCCTTTAAGGCTCCCTCTACTGAAGAATTAGATCACGACTACCTCTGGCGAATCAATAAAGCCTTACCACCTCGAGGAGTAATCGGAGTATTTAACCGCTCACATTATGAGGATGTGGTAACAGTAAGATTACACAATCTTTTAAATAAAGGGACACTCCCTGATGAAATTATAAATGATCTTGATATTTGGAAAGACCGATATGAACAAATCTGTAACTGGGAAAAATACCTTTACCAGAATGGTTTTAGAATGATAAAAATATTTCTTCACGTTTCAAAGGATGAACAACGACGTAGACTTGCAGAACGAATCATAAATCCAGAAAAACATTATAAATTCGATTTATCCGACATAAGAGAGCGACAATACTGGGATGAATATCAGTCTCTGTATAGTGATATGCTGTCACGTTCTTCGACAAAATACGCCCCATGGTACGTACTTCCTGCTGATAACAAATGGTATACCCGTATTCTCATAGCAATGCTTGTTGAAAATACCCTCAATACCATTGATCCTAAATTTCCACCGATGTCAGATAATGTAAAAAGCCAAATACAGACTATCCAAGAATTATTTGAGGATGTTGACATTAAAGAATTTAGCGAAATGCTAAGAAAACTTTCCAAAGGAAAAAACAGAAATAAATAACCAGCAAAATACTATACGGATTACGTTTTAAACTAAAACTTATCATAAGTAATGATTTTCATCTTTTAAACAGCAAAAGCACATTGCAATGCAAAAGGATAAATTGTCGCCACCAGCTAAGTGGCCATCCTGTGCCAACAAGGTGACCCAGAAGTGACTTACGGCAAATTCCTCAAAGACTTGTGAGAGACATTTTTATAAAAACTGTCATGCACAAGTTACAGTATCAGAACCTCAATTATATTGATCTCCACATACTTATCATTTTGGTCTGGAACAGGGCGCAGATAGCGGAACAAATTATCCCCAGAAAAACTTCCTAAAATCAAACGGAAATCTTCTTTCGATATTGATAAGGAGACTGCATCCCCAAAGCGGAATGTGGTCTAAAACCATTATAATACGAAAGCCAGTTGCTGATCTTGCTAATTCCTTCCTTTCGTGATGTAAATTTTCTGTTTACCGGTAAACACTCTCTTTTCAAAATCGACCAGAACGACTCTGCTACAGCGTTATCCCAGCATTGTCCTCTGCGGCTCATTGAGCATCTGAAACCTACTGAGGACAGAAGTTCCTGAAACTGATAAGAGCAGTACTGAGAACCTTGATCAGAATGAAAGATTGTTCCAAATGCAGGATTTTCATCCCTGATTGCCATCATCAAGGCATCACAAAT
>CACYBT010000170.1 GCA_902772715.1 uncultured Succinivibrio sp. | reverse complement strand
TGAGCATTCAAATTAAAAACTGACTATGGCAAAGTTTTTACATTTCTGACAGTAAAGTTTAAAATCCCTTTTTAAAGGTATTTTCATGAAAGGTGAGGTATTGGCATTCCCTGAAGAAAACATCATAGACAGTTTTGAAGGTTTATACATGTCAGAGTCATTTTTTTTTATAATGACCGAATGTGAGCCGCATTTTGGACAGGTAAATTTAAAACTGTTTTTGCTGCCTCGCCATAATTTAAGAGCCTCATCCATATTCACAACAGTCTCTTTTTCCATACAATCACCTCATAGTAATAGCATTAGGATTTATGTTTTAATTCATCCACCAGTTTTTTTACATAGGCATCTATAAGTGGAGATAATTTCCAAAAAATCAGTAAAAAAATAACCAGAAAAAGTCCGAGAATTAACAAAAGAGCGGCAAAAGATATGGTAACCTCATTATCAGTATGCGCACCAAAACAAAAAGCAGTACTGTTTTCATTAGAAAAATTGAGTAAAGAGAAAAACAGTAGTCCGATGCCAATTATTAAACCTACAAACAGTACATTTTTTATTTTGGGCAGAAATTTTTTTGCCATCTCCAAAATAGTATTTAAGGCAATGCCACAAAGAGTCAAAAGTACCAAGCCAACTATAAGAAAAATTAAAAGTTCAAAAACGACCGCCATAATACCTACCTATCTAAGTTAATTATCGCTATTTTCTAGACGATATTCAATTTATTGCGTGTTATTTTCATGAAAACTTTGCAATAATAGCGGAGGCAGTTTTCGGTATCTAAACAGGTAATAGATCCTACAGCCATAGATAATGGCGGCACCAAGAATAGCAGCAATAAAGCCAAGCCAGATCCCGTAACCTTCAAGTCTTTTAAAAAACACGCCCCAGGATAGGATGTATGCAGTTGGCAGACCAACTAACCAGTAAGTTACAAGAGAAGACACAAAGATAGTTTTAGAATCTTTAAATCCCTGCAAAACACCGCTAAACACACATTGAATACAGTCAGGAAGCATATAAATACAATTTAACAGCATCAGCCCTTTTGCAAGTTCCAGAACTAAGGGATCAGCAGTATAAAGTGAGGCTATAGGGATCCTTAAAAATAGCACAAGATTAAAATAAATCAGAAAAAAAACAATATTTATGATCGTTACCGCTTTTAAAGAGGCCAGTGCCTGATCAAAATTTCGATGTCCCATGGCATATGCAGTTCTGATAGTGGCAGTCATACTAAGACATAAAGGTATAGTAAAGATAAGTCCTGAAACATTGAGGGTAATAGAATGCGATGCTACCACAATGGGACCAAAAGGACTAAGAATCAGTGCTCCTAAGGAAAAGAATGCCACCTCCATGGTACGTGATAAACCTAGGGGCAGGGACAGTTTTAAATACTGTCGCATACATACATAGTTTAATTTTCGGGTAGGTTTTAAAACTTTATATTTATTAACCGCATGTTTTTTATGTACATAAATGACAAGACCTATGCAACAAATAATATTGATAAGGCATGAAGTTACCCCGCAGCCGATCCCGCCCAGTGCCGGTATACCAAATTTACCGAAAATAAAGATATAATTTAGAGGAATATCCAAAATAATCTGTATTAAACCGACAACAAGCGATGGTTGGGTGACGCTTAAGGACTGCGCATAGGCAATATAGAGATTGAAAATGGCTGTACAGGTAAGGGAAACGGACACGGCATAGATATAACCTGTGGCAACATGCGTCATCTTTTCATCGGTATTTATGAGGGTGAAAAGCAAAGGAGAAAGTGCCAGAAGAAAGGTAACCAAAAGTCCTGCAACAAGCATAATGATAACCGCATTAAAACGGCAAAGATGCATTTGATAGTAATCTTTACGCGCAAAAAAATGTGATGTGGTAGGAGCAATACCATAGGCAAGACCGGCAAGGAACATAAAGGCGGGCCAGTAAAAGGAGCATCCCAAGGCTACGCCACTCAGATCGACAGTCCCAGCCATTCCCGACATTAAGGTATCCACCGTCCCCATGGCCGTTCCTGCTAACTGAGAAATAAACAAAGGAAAGAAGAGTCGCAGATGTGCTCTTATTTCCTTGTAAAATAATATAAATAACATAGAAAAAAAGAAGTTTTACCAAGACAAACTGATTTGAATAATCGGGTAGGGAGAATTTTCTCCCTCCCACACCACCGGACGTACGGTTCTCGTATCACGGCGGTTCCTATTGAATTAAATCAATA
>CACYBT010000169.1 GCA_902772715.1 uncultured Succinivibrio sp. | reverse complement strand
CTTGTTAAAGCAGAACAGGTAGATGAAGTATGCCGAATTATCTCTGCCTTTGGCACCGGTATTACCGATTTTCGTATTGTGGATGTTACGATTGAAACGGCCCTAAGAGGACTTGCTAAGACTGAGCGGGAAAAAATCGCGTGGAGACTTGAAAGAGAGGCTGCAAGATTAAGAGCAGGAGAAAATGCCGGCAAGGTAGTTTTAATCATGAGATCCAAAGCCGAGTTCTTTATGGTCACTATCGGGAAGGACGGGAAAACCAAATGTCAGACTATAGAATTTCGTCATGGCAAGGACTCGTATTTTAACCTTTCTGAAGAGTCGGATGGAACCGTGAGGTTACTTGATCTTCTTGAGATACTTCTTGCAAAGGAAGGGAAAACCTACGTTATTGATGAACTTGACAGATGCCTGCATCCGTCTCTTACCTATAAATTCATTGATACGTATCTTAGGCTTGCAAAAAAGAAGAATATCCAGCTGATTGTAACCACGCACGAATCCCGTCTTTTGGATTTTGAGCTATTGCGACGGGATGAAATCTGGTTTGTAGATAAAAAAAATAATGGAGAATCCTCTCTCTATTCACTTGAAGAATACAATGCCAGATTTGACAAGAAGATTGATAAGGCCTACATGGAGGGAAGGTATGGAGGAGTACCGATTTTCAGTACCATCTTCCCTGTAAGTGAGGATTGATTATGCGTGAAAAGAAATCTTTTGCGATAAGAACCAAAGTGCTAGATCAGATGAAGCGCAAAAAAATATTTTCTGGTATTTGAAGGAGAGAACACAGAACAGATCTATTTTGAGGCTCTTTCTAGATGTGCATAAGGCTGAATGATATAATTTGATAAATAATCATTAGTTGGTGAGATCAATATGCTTAAACGACTGACTATAAAAAAATTATTTGAGCTCTACTCATATGATATTAGTTTTAATGAGTCATGGGATGAGTGGAGTGTAGAAGATACTGTAGATGCTCCTCTTTCACAGAATTTTTCAGTAAATATTCTGACAGGACCTAATGGATATGGAAAAACCATGATCTTAAAGATGATTTATCATCTTTTAAAGAAGAATTACTGGTTTTTTCATTTTTTTGAATTTGAAGAAATAAAGTTCGATTTTGAGAAGTTCTTTATTGTTGTTAAAAAAGAGCTCTCAACTAATAAAGATCTACCGGATAATAACGCTCTACCACCTAGTAAAAAAGGCTTTCTCCCAGAAAAAGATACTGCTGACTTTACATCTTTTGCGGATTATGGCAACTCTGTTGAAAATATCAGCATGTATCTTGATGAAGACTGTAAAACTTCCCCAGTAGGTCAAGTTTCTATCGATCAGGATTTAATTGATAATGTGATAAGTAAAATTAAAAGTAATGGCACTGCTTTTGATTTTGTAAAGTTACCTACCCTTGAAATACTGTCTTTGTATTTTGATTCTAAGATTAGTTTTCCTTATTTTTTAAAAAAACATAAAATTTCTACAGTAAGTTCATTTGAATCTGTTTATAATCTTTCATCCGTTTTAGATGATTATGCAGCATATTTTCAGCCAGCACAGAGGCTTATTAATTTAAGGTTTGATTCTGACTATAACGCCATATTTAACAATTCAGTGGATTTTAGTATATCGGCTCAGTACGAAATTGATGAAGTTAATGCCCAGATAAAGGCTATGTATCAAAGAGTGCAATCTGACTTTGCCATTGTCAGTCAAAAGACAGATGCCACATTTATTACAAGATTGGTTGATAGCACAGATGACTTAACCTATTCTCCTAATGACATCAAGAATAAGCTGTCTTTACTAGAAAAGCGTATAACTTGCTATAGAGAACTCAATCTTTTAAAAGATATGACGCAGTTAAATTATCCTTATAAAGAAAACATCAGCGATGAAAGTTCTTATCATCAGTATGGCAAGGTGCTTTCCCTGTATATTGAGGATATGAATAAAAAACTTGATGTTTTTGATAAACTTTATTTTAAAATGTCCTTATTTTTGGATATGATTTCTAAAAAGGTTTTATCGGATAAGACTCTTAAGATCAGTGAACAGGGCATTAGCGTTTTAAATAGCACCCAAGCCCCTTTGCCAAATCTGCACAGATTATCAAGTGGTGAGCAGAATTTAATCATTTTATATTTTAATCTTATTTTTTCATCAGATGCTCACACTATTCTGCTTATTGATGAACCCGAGAATTCCTTGCATGTTGCATGGCAGCAGGAAATGCTGAATGATTATATTAAAATTGCCAAGACCAATCATTGCCAGATTATTTTTGCAACTCATTCTCCAACCTTTATAAGTAACAGATTCGATCTGACAATAAATCTATACCGTCAGCATCATAAAATAACAGAAGACCAGAATGCAGAGTGAATCATTTGATTTAACTACTTATACAACGAAAAGCAAATCTGCGGTTGACTACAAGTTTAACGAGATTTGCAACTTAATGGGTGCACCTATAAATCTCCGATCAACCAAAAAAATATTAGGCTTATTTTGTAGGTGCAATATAGTTATCTTTCACCAAAGG
>CACYBT010000168.1 GCA_902772715.1 uncultured Succinivibrio sp. | reverse complement strand
TCTTTTCTGCCTTTGGTAAGGTCTTTGCCTCAGCCGGTGTATACTTAAGAATTCCATCCTTAAAAGGAATTACTGAAGGGCACTTCATTTCAAACGCCTTATAAGTGTCATTGGCTTCCTTTTTTGGAACATCCGTAACTATCCTTGTAGGATAAACAGTGCATTTCTGATTTCTAAGATATTCAAACCTTGAGCCAAAAAAACAGATTTGCTTCCTTAAGCCTTTGCTGAATCATCTTGACGGCGCAGGAGGCAATATATGAAAGTAGCAGATGTCCATTGAAAGTTTCCTCACTACTAACTCTTAGAGGCATCAGCTTGGTGTAGTTCTTGGCAAAATCAAATATCTGCTCTGCATCTTGTCTACTATAGTATGCAGGAAGTATTTCCTCGGTGCTATAGTCTTTTCCTGCAACAATACCAAAGATACCTTCAGTCTGCATGGCTTCAAATACTTCATCGCAAGTAAATGCATTGTTCTTAGCCCTTTTGAGGAGTTTATGCAGTTCATCTGACATTCTGCTGAAGTCTAATCCTATATACAGGTTGGCAGGATTGTTTTGCGCAGTCCCAACCATAATTTTTCTTTTGACAATGAAAAGGTATCTGTCTTGATATTTGATAAAGTTCTCTTTACTCTCTATAGACGGCAGAACTTCTTTTACCAGAGACTTGACGGTTTTGTCATTGGCTCCTACTCTAGTGATGAAATCAATCTTGCACTGATGACTTTCGTCATCTAACAAATCAAGATTGTCATTGTAATTATAGCCTGCATCAATGATACAGGAATCGATGTTTACTCCAAGGCTGTCTAAATGCAGAAAAATCCGTTCGAGAGTACTGACATCTACAATATTGCCAGGTACTGCTCTATAGTACAAGGGAAGACCGGTATGCTTCTGCACCACAAAAACCAGTCTGACTTCATTGCTAACCTTGCCGTTATGAACATTCTTACAGGTTAAAGGAAAATGAATGCCATTAGGCAGTCCACTGCTGTCAATCAGAAGATTCATGTCTTTGCAGTAGTGTTCTCTTACATATTTGAGATAGGCCGTCTGAAAAGCCATTTGATTCTCAGGAGTGCCGATTGAGGCTAGAAAATCACTTATTCTCTGACTTATGAGATTGGCCTTTGGATATAGATGCTGTACTACATTGCCCTTATACCAGATAATCGCATCACAGTTAGCTATACCTGATAGAGTATAGAACAGCAGCATGGCTCTTAAAGTATCACGATTTTTGTAATCTATAGCGTCAACTACATCTATAAGACCTGAGGCTTTAAGAAAAGAGTCCATGAAGAAGGTATCACCAAAATCCAAGGATATCTTTGGAGGTTTTGTTCTCCCGTCTGTTATATTGCTAGGCACAAAGTCAGGCGGAACATCACTGTACTCTCCAGTCTCAGGATTGAACATGAAGGCTCCTCGCTCCTTATTCCTGTATATTCCTCGCTCCCTGTCCAGCATTCTTCCAAGATATGTCACCTCAACAGAGGTTGAATTTCCATCTCTTTTAGAAATTCCTGCAAAAGCATATTGGCCTTGGTTTCCAAGTGTAGAAAATATACATAGATATAATCCTAAAAAATACGTACTAACATATTAGAGTTATAGGATATGTATAAAAAATCAAGAATATTTTAAAAAAACAAAACTGCGCAATAGCAGTAATTATATGGATTTATAATAATATTAATGAACTTTTTCTGTACTAATATTTTTCAATTGGGAAGTTAAGATAAATCTTTCTGAAGTTATAGATCTAGGTAAAAATATTGTTCAAGATGGCTTAAAGCAAAATGGAATAAAATCGATCTTTATAAATAATATTCAAGTTTTTGTTGTACTAAGAAAACTGTTAGATAATCATGCGGATGCTAAAAATGTCAACGATATAGACGATTAGATATGTTTCATATCAGAATATCTTTTTTCTCGAATTCATACTCTCAAATAAATTCTCAAATAAATTCTCAAATAAATCAATTGCTTTTATATTCTGATTCAGGAAAACGAGACAACAGCGAAGACTGATTTTATAGAAAGAAAATTTAATTTAACATTCTGTCGATTCATAATGATTAGGATAAATTTCTATGAAGAATATATCTTATGCCCGAGAGTGATCACTAATTTTTATCAATTTTACTTTCCCTTGTAGATCACCGTTTTTTAAAAAATAACCTGTTCATAATAATCAGTA
>CACYBT010000167.1 GCA_902772715.1 uncultured Succinivibrio sp. | reverse complement strand
GGCTCTTTAGAACTTTGGACACTGTATAACGGCCTTATTTCTTATATTCTTATTGGAATTCTGTTTTTAGGCGAATTTATTGTAAGGATAAAAAAACAAAGTGAATTTAGATAGTTTAACGCTCCATAATGCCATTGTCGGTGGGCATAGCAAAGAGGATATCGTGGCTACATCTTGGCAGCATCACTATCTAAGATGGGAATTCTGGCGGGAAATCTCCAATCTGTACAGCAGACTTTGTGACCTCGAGGATACCAAATATGTTCTTTTAAGCATTGAGGATGGCTATCTTTTTGTTGTGACCTTCTGTGCCGCTTTATATGCCCATAAAACCCCGGTACTGGTAGGGAGCATGAATCCAAATAAACTGTCTAAACTAACAATAGAACTTCCTGATTTTAACTTGGATGAAAGGCTTATTCTTGCAACTGAAAAAGACACGGTTGCAGGCAGTTTCAAAACTGAAGGTGCTTGTGCAGAACTTCTCCCTCTTATTGTCAAAACCAATAGTTACGCTCCAAATATAGAGGATGACTTTACCTTGCCCCCACCTAGTAACGACAGTGCGGTGATCTTTTTCACCTCAGGCTCCTCTGGCACTCCCAAATGCATCATAAAACCATTATCGAGTCTCGAGCAGGATATTAGAAACTTCTGCGGCTTTTCAGCAGGTCTTGAGGCCTTTGAAAATTGCAGCACTTCTTGTGACGATTACTGTCACATGCCAGTTGTGGTGTCCACGGTGCCCTGTTACCATATGTATGGTATAACATTTCGTGTCATGATGCCTCTTTTAAGAAATATTCCTTTTTATAGCGGAACCATAACCTATACTGAAGAATTAACTGCTTTAAGATATCCTTTGATTCTGGTATCTTCTCCAGCATTTTTAGGCCGCATCGACTTTAATCTTAGCGCGCCTTCAATCGTCTATACTTTAAGTGCCGGAGCAAAATTTGACCGTAAGGATGCGCTATCCTTCTATAAGTGGAGTTCTTGTAAAGTTACTGAGATTTACGGCTCTACTGAGGCCAATATCATGGCCTACCGTTATAATTGTGGAGATGATAGCCTCTTTACTCCAGCGCCCTTTGTCCGTTTCTTCTATCAGGATGAGACATTGTATATTGACTCAAAAACCCTTTTGCATCCTCTAAAACTTGATGACGAACTGATTTTCAAAGACAAAGGTTTTATGATAAAGGGGCGTCGTGATACCATTGTTAAGATTGCTGAAAATCGGGTGAGTCTCACCTTTTTGGAAAACTGCATTAAAGACTTTGATAGTGCGATTGTTGATGTCCGCGCTGTTCCTTTTTATAGGGGTACTCGTCAATTTATCGGACTGGTGCTTTTAGTTGCAGATATAAATGCATTTAAAACAGCACCTCAACGGCATGCCTATCGAAAAAAACTGGCCTTATACCTTAGAAACTATATTCTGCAAGTTGCCATACCACGTCATTTGCGTTTTTTAGAAGAATTTCCAAAAAACAGTATGGGAAAAGTTTTACAATCAGAACTTAAGAGACTTTTTGATGATTAAACCACAACATGTCGAAATAATTGAAAGCTCGCCCCTCAATCTTAAGTTAAAACTTACTTTTGAGAGCTCACTTCTCTACTTTATGGGACATTTTGACAGACAGCATCTTCTGCCTGGGGTTGTGCAGATTGGTTATGTCATAGAATATGCAAAAGAATTTTTATGTGACAGCGTTTCCTGTGATATTCCTCAGATTAAATTCACCTCTCCCATTATTCCAGGCGATGAAGTCTTACTTAATATTAGGCTTTATAAAGAAAAGAAATATCTTGAGTTTGAATATATTCTTGACAAGTTAGGTAAAACCGCCTCCAAAGGAAAGATTAAAATCCTATGAATTACCGCATATGTGCAGTTATTCCCTGCTATCGGCATGTAAAAACCATTGAAAAGATCATTTCTGGACTAAAACGGCACCATCTTACACTTATAATTGTTGACGATGGCAACAGTGACCATGATAAAGAAACTCTTCTTGCCATTGCGAATAGATATCAGGATATTTACCTAATCCATCATCGAGTTAACTTAGGAAAAGGAACTGCTGTAATATCTGGTATGAGAAAAGCCTTGGACCTAAACTTCAGCCATGTATTGCAGATTGATGCTGACGGACAGCATGATCTCAACGACCTTAAAACTATTCTCAACCTTTCAAGGGAAAATCCTGAGGCATTAATCAGCGGAGCGCCACTCTATGACATTAATGCGCCCCGCAGTAGAATCATAGGACGGCAGATCACTAATTTTTTTGTACATGTAGAATGCCTCTCCCGTACAATTGCTGATGCCATGATTGGCTATAGAGTATATCCGGTGCAATCAGCCTTAAAAGCCATCGCCAAAATGCCTAAAAAACCGAATATGACCTTTGATATTGAAATTATGGTCAGGATGTACTGGCAAAGGGTCAAGATACTCTTCTTTAAGACAAAAATTGCCTACCCTGAAAATGGCTACTCAAATTTTAAAGCACAGGATAATCTTAAGATATCGCTGATGCATACCAAACTGTGTATTACAATGCTTTTGTCTCTTCCTCAAATTTTATATAGAAAGTTTTTTTCATGAATACAAAAAAGACTGCCTGCAATGAAAAAGCCCCACCTGCACCAAAGACCTCCTCTTTAAAATGGAATCAGCAAAAAGAGGTTAAAGGTGGCTATTACGGTTTAAAAATTGTCCTTACGCTCTACAAACTTTTGGGCAAAAGGATGTTAAATCCTCTGCTCTATGTCATTATATTTTTTTATTACCTCAATTCATCAAAACAGCGCCGCATTTCAAGACAGTTTCTTGACAGAGTGGAGACAATGCGTCAAAAACACCATCTTAAAGATGAAAAACTTTCATCCTTTAAGCATTTTCTCTCCTTTGGACTTATGCTCCTTGACAAAATGAGGGCATGGCAGGGTGATCTGCATCTTAATCAAGAAGTCTGTTTTAAGAAAGGTTCTTATGAAAACTTTTATAAATTTCTAAATCAAGGACAGGGCAAAATCTTCATCTGCTCTCATTTAGGCAATGTGGAAGCCCTGCGTGCTGTAGGCTCACACACCAAGGAGCGCAGTTTTGAAGTCTACTCTGTAGTTTTTACGAAAAATGCCGAGAATTTTTCACGTTTTACAGCCTCAATTAACCATAACTCCAGGCTTAATCTTATTGCCACCGATGAAATAACTCCCAAAACCTCGATATTTCTACAAGAAAAAATTAGTGAAGGGCATGCTGTTGCCATTGTTGCGGACAGGATCCCCACAAACTATGAGCGTTCTTCAAATAAACAGCGTGTGACCTGTGTGGATTTTTTAGGTGAAAAAACCTTGTTTCCACAGGGGGCATTTATTCTTGCCGCTGTTTTAAAATGCCCCGTGCAGCTGCTTTTTGGTTTGCGCAATGAGACCACAGGCAAGATAGAGATTGTCTGTGAGGATTTTCAAGACAAGATTGTGCTTACTAGAACAAATCGCGATGAGGAACTTAAAAAGATGGTCACAGAATATGCCAGAATTTTAGAGTATCATACCCTGGAACATCCCTATGAATGGTTTAATTTCTATTAGAGTTTTCCCCTAAAATGAGAATCGCATGTACAAAACTCCTTCATATCTTTTAAAACATGAATATCTAATTCCTGTTTCCATTCACGATACAGATGCCATGGGAATTGTCTGGCATGGTAACTATATTAGATATTTTGAAAGTGCAAGAGAAGATTTTTTTAAAAAACTGGGCTATGACTATAACGCCTTTTACCG
>CACYBT010000166.1 GCA_902772715.1 uncultured Succinivibrio sp. | reverse complement strand
TGGTCAGGTCCGGAAGGAAGCAGCCAGGGTTTTCGTCTAGGGTATCGTGATGTGGTTGGAACTCCCGCCCTGTCTTAATAATTTCCTTACACATAAAGATATTCATGGATCCCTCTGTATCTTCGATTTATTCCTCTCTTTCGGATTTAGTTCTTTCAGAACGTATTTTTAAAGATAAAGCCGAGCTTCTCTTTAAACTAGTTGAACTCATGGAAGTACATGAGAATATGGTTGGTCCTGGGATCTTTATGATGATTAGACCTCGTGGTTTTGGGCTCTCTCTTATTACACAGTCCATAATAAAACTTGTTAAGGCTTGCGATGAAAAAGATGAGTTCATGTTAAACAGTAACACCAAAATCATCGATGACTATCTGTTGCATCATAATAATCCTCTCTTCGTGGAGGATAATTATCATTCTTATAAGAATACAACAAGAAACAAGACCGATCTTGAAATTGAACGTCTTAAAAGAGAATATAAGCTGCGCGATGAATTAAAGAAAAATAGCACTGAGGAGCAGGAAATTGAGGCCATTAAATCCCTCTACAATCTTCCTCAGCGTCAGGTTCTGGTAATAGATTTCAAACATCTTGTGGCCTATAATGCCAAAAGTTTTCGTGACTCTCTGATGGAAATACTGCAGGAACAGTTCTGGATAAATCATTTAGAAAGTCATCAAAGTCCATTTATGAAACCTAAGGTCTATTTTGACCGTCTGCTTCATCTTTTGTATGAGAAATATCATCATGAAATTGCGATTATCATTGACAATTACGATGAACCATTTATTAGTGCTTCACAGTTTGATAAAAACGAACAAGATGAAGCGGTTTTAGATTACCTAGATTTACTTAATGTCATAAAATATCATAAAGCATCCATTAAATGGGTATTGCTTACGGGACATATTAATTTTGCGTTAGCCTCAGAAACCTCAGAAGGACTTCCTTTAGTGCAGGATCTTTCCTCTAATCCAATGTTTGCCGGACTCTTTGGAATCACCAAGACTGATCTTATTGAACTTTATGGGAAAGAGCTCAATAAATTTGCCGAAAATCAGCATTTAAGTCTTGATAGCTATATAACTCGCCTTGAAAAATGCTATGGCGGTTTTCTTTTTGCCGATGATGAATCCGATCTGAGAAATCAAACTCTACCAAAAATGTTTAATCCCGCAAGTATCGCTCATTGCATTAGTAATAATGGTCGACTTCTTCCCTATGCAACCAGCGGTCGCTACAAGTTTCTAAAAAAGGCTTTATTAAGTAATCCAAAAGATCTTGACTGGCTTTTTGGCAAAGATGGACAAGATCCACTTTTTTCTGATTCCATTGAACTTCAGGTGCGTGGTAAAAAACTAGGTACCCTCCTGTTACAGTTAGGATTTGCCACCCGTACCAAAATGACCGTAAATCAGACTAGCACCTATATCACCTGGCGCTATCGTTTTGACTATCCAAATCTTGATATGAAAAAAACTCTAGAATATATTCTTGCAGATGAGAATAATAAACCAGATATCACCACACCAATAGACTTTGAGCATGAAGATGAAGAGGAGTTTTACCAGCCATGAGTCTTGCTTTTTTTGATATGGACGGAACCCTAGTTGATGGGGATACCAATGAATACACTCTTTCTTATTTTATGCGTGAAGGACTGGCCCCTACCATAAGTTTTGAGAAGGTTAAGTCCTTTCAAAATATGTTTTTTGAAGGCACTTTGAATATCGAGGATTTTATACGCTATGCTGTAAAACCCCTCTTAAAATATTCAAAAAATGAGCGGGATGAACTTCTTTATAAAACCATTACCAAAACCATTGTGCCGCATATTTTTACTGGTGCAAAAAAAGCCCTGGAGTTTCATAAGAATCGTCGTGACACCATAGTCATTGTGACCTCAACTATGGATTATATTGTCGAACATGTGGCACGTATCTTAGGCATAGAATACTATATCGCAGCTCCCATGGCCTATGATGAAAATGGAGTACTCACCGGTGATATCAATGGAATTGTTCCTTATAAGCAAAACAAGGTTGTAAGAATAAGAAAATTCATTGAAGAGCATAACTTCAGCCTTGATAATTCATATGGTTATGGGGATTCCATCAACGATCTACCAATGCTTGGACTGTGCACTCATCGTTATGCTGTAAATGCCAATGCACTTTTAAAGGCTAAAGTAAATGAATTTGGCCTTATTGAGGTCAACTTCAGAGAATAAATCAAAGAAGATCATTTTTGTCAGGTATTACACCATTTTTATCCATTTTAGTAGCCAATTGCCGGATGGAATAGCGTACCCTATCATCTTGTCTTTCAGAAACAGTCTCATAGAATTTATCATCATCCACGGTATAAAGATGTGAGTCCTTTCTGTCAATAAAAACTTGGGCTAACTGATCTTTATAGTAGTGATGAGTAATGCCTTTTTTTACTGCTCCGGTGAAAAAACGAGGTTTTACTGAACCGCATTCCTTGTAAAGAATAGCAGAGCGTCTGGCTTTAACCAGTCTTTCTTTATCCTTCATGTCAAAAAGCACAATCGCATATGCTTCAACCACAATAGGAGGATTATTGATCCTAAGCCGTTTTCTAATATTACGGAATTTAATTATTCTCACCACATACAGGATAAGATAGGAAAGAATGAGGATAAGAAGAATATAACAGTTTTTATAGTAAAGTTCGCTTATCCCACTCACAAGATAAGCGATAATCATGAAAAGTAAAAGACTAAGAATATAGAAGGAAAGACCAAATCCCTTTCGTACAATCGTATCAACAATATTTATGTCAAAACGAACTCCGGCTTTTTGCAGATAGGACTGCAAATAAACATTTGGAGGCAGTTCCTTCACACCATCACCTCTTAGCGTTCTTTTACTTCAATCCAAAATTTCTTCTCAAGACTGTCAAAAAGACTTTCAACACTGGCATTTTCATTCTGAGTTATATAGGATACCACTATAATAGCAATAGTAGAGAAAATAAAACCTGGTACCAAGGAATACAGTCCGAAGAAACCGCCGATTTCCCAGATAATAACAACAGTGGCGCCAACCACCATACCCATAATGGCTCCTTTGAGAGTCATTTTACGCCAAAATACCGATAAAAGAACAGTAGGACCAAATGCCGCTCCAAAGCCGGCCCAGGCATAAGAAACAAGCCTTAAAATTCCTGAGTGCGGATCAAGGGCAATAATGTAAGCAATAGCAGCCACAATCAGTAGCATGCCGCGTCCAACCCAGATCAATTCGGTCTGCGAGGCATTTTTGCGAATGACACGACTGTAAAAATCCTGAGTTAAGGTAGTTGATGAGACAAGTAGCTGACAAGATAAGGTAGACATCACTGCAGCAAGAATTGCAGAAAGCAGAATACCTGCAATCCATGGGGAGAACAGCGTTTGAGTAACGATAATAAAAATCTGTTCAGGATTATCTACCGTAATTTCTGGATGTTTAGAGGCAAAAGCAACACCATAGTAACCAACACAGATAGCACCTAAAAGGCAGAATATCATCCAGGAAATACTAATACGCCTTGCTCCTCCCATACCACGAACCGTGGATGCTGCCATGAAACGAACCAGAATATGAGGCTGTCCCATATAACCTAAACCCCAGCCTGCAAGTGAAATCATACCTATAAAGGTAGTTCCCTTTAAAAAATTGGCCATGTCAGGTCCTTTTTCAGCCACAAGACGATTGGCTTCAGAAATAGAGCCCACATCCATTATAATAATAATTGGAGTTAACACTAAAGCAAAAATCATCAGCGAAGCCTGTACTGCATCTGTCCATGAGACAGCAAGAAATCCCCCGATACATACATATAAAATGGTAGATGCAGCGCCTATCAAAAGTGCATTCTGATAATCTAAAGAAAATGTCTGTTCAAAGAGACGAGCGCCTGAAACCATGCCCGAAGCACAGTAGACCACAAAAAAGATCAGAATCACTAATGCGGCTACTGTTGAAGTAATACGGTATCTATCCAAAAATCTGGCAGCAAAATAATCAGGTAGTGTAAGGGCATCTGATGCATTATGCGTAAATGAACGCAATCTTGCAGCCACAAATTTCCAGTTACACCATTGCCCTATGGTTAATCCAATGGCAATCCAAGCCTGAGAAATACCGGAAACAAATAGAGCCCCAGGAAGCCCCATCAGTAACCATCCTGACATATCAGAAGCACCGGCACTTAAACCAGTGATGATTTTTCCAAGACTGCGTCCTCCTAATACATAGTCATTGAGAGAATTGGTTGCACGAGCAGCATAGATCCCAATCACTAGCATGGCACAGATGTATACAATAAAAGTGGTAGTTGTAGTAAACATAATAAAATTTTAAATTCCACAAAAAAAACCAAGGCGATTTTACCATTAAAAATGATGTGTGCCAAATTTAAATGATGATGTTCTATTTAAACGTTTTACTATTCACAGTTGAAAACTAAATTAACGAACATAATTACCTCAGTAATTCTTTAAAAGTTGGTAGTTATGCTAGAACAAGTAAAAAAGCATGTATTGGGAAGAATATGCCAAAGGATTTATTATTTCTTACGGGCAGTGAGAATTTTTCCGAGATTATTGAAGAAGGCGCCTATTATGTCGATAAGACCTCCTATTTAAAAGAGCTGTTT
>CACYBT010000165.1 GCA_902772715.1 uncultured Succinivibrio sp. | reverse complement strand
GATTACTCAATGATCTTACCAACAACACCGGCGCCAACAGTACGACCGCCTTCACGAATAGCAAAGCGCTCGCCTTCTGCCATGGCTACTGGGTGGATCAGAGTTACAGTCATATCGGTGTTATCACCTGGCATTACCATCTCTACACCCTCTTTTAACTCGATGGTGCCTGTAATATCAGTGGTACGGAAGAAGAACTGTGGACGATAGCCCTTGAAGAATGGTGTATGACGGCCACCTTCTTCCTTACTTAAAACGTATACCTGACCGGTAAACTTGGTATGTGGAGTAATGGTGCCTGGGGCAGCTAATACCTGTCCACGCTCTACTTCATCACGCTTGGTTCCACGTAACAGTATACCAACGTTATCACCTGCACGGCCTTCGTCTAAGAGCTTACGGAACATTTCAACACCTGTTACCGTGGTCTTGGTGGTTGGTCGAATACCAACGATTTCAACTTCATCACCTACGTGTACAATTCCACGCTCAACACGTCCTGTTACTACAGTTCCACGTCCTGAAATTGAGAAGATATCCTCAATTGGTAATAAGAATGGATGGTCGGTGTCACGCTTTGGCTCTGGTATATAGCTGTCTAAGGTCTCTGCTAACTTCAGAATTGCCTCTTTCCACTTCTCCTCACCATTTAAGGCGCCTAAGGCTGATCCTCTGATGATTGGGGTGTCATCGCCTGGGAACTGGTACTGATTTAACAGCTCTCTTACGTCCATCTCAACTAATTCTAACAACTCTTCGTCGTCAACCATATCACATTTGTTTAGAAAGACGATAATATATGGTACACCTACCTGACGAGCAAGAAGAATGTGCTCACGTGTCTGTGGCATTGGACCATCAGTTGCAGCTACTACCAAAATTGCACCATCCATCTGGGCGGCACCGGTAATCATGTTCTTAACGTAGTCAGCGTGACCCGGGCAGTCAACGTGTGCATAGTGACGGTTGGCAGTATCATACTCTACGTGTGAGGTGTTAATGGTAATACCACGTGCCTTCTCTTCTGGGGCATTATCAATCTGATCGAATTTACGAGCCTCACCACCGAATTTCTCTGCAAGAACAGTAGTAATTGCTGCGGTTAAAGTGGTCTTGCCGTGGTCAACGTGACCAATGGTGCCTACGTTTACGTGTACTTTGCCACGGATAAACTTCTCTTTTGCCATTTTTAAATATTCCTTCTAAATCAAGGTGTACATCACTGCACACCTTCATAAAAATCAAAAACTTTAGTCTTTTGCCTGACGCTCTGAAATTACAGCCTCGGCAATATTCTTTGGAGCCTCAGCATAACGGCCGAACTCCATTACATAAGATGCACGTCCCTGAGTTAAAGAACGCAAATCAGTAGCATAACCGAACATCTCCCCTAATGGTACCATTGCATGAACAAGTTTACCGGTAGGGCCGTCTTCCATGCCTTCTACAATAGCACGACGACGATTGAGATCACCGATTACATCACCCATGTAATCTTCAGGGGTTTCAACTTCAACCTTCATTAAAGGCTCAAGTAAAACTGGCTGAGCCTTCTTGAAGCCTTCTTTGAATGCCATGGAAGCGGCAATCTTGAAAGCCATTTCAGAAGAGTCAACTTCATGATATGAACCGTCAAAGACAGTGATCTTGATATCTACTACAGGGAAACCAGCGATAACACCGTTGGCAATCTGTTCCTGACATCCTTTATCAATTGCAGGAATGTACTCTTTTGGAATAACACCACCGACAATCTCGTTGACGAATTCATACCCTTTACCCTGTTCAAGAGGCTCTAAACGTAACCAGCAGTCACCATACTGACCACGACCACCTGACTGACGAGCAAACTTACCCTGCTGTTCTACAGTACCGCGGATAGTTTCACGGTAGGCAACCTGAGGTTTACCCTGATTACACTCTACCTTGAACTCTCTACGCAGACGGTCAACGATAATATCAAGATGTAACTCACCCATACCAGAGATAATGGTCTGACCTGATTCCTCATCAGTGCGAACACGGAATGATGGATCCTCTTTGGCAAGACGCTGTAAAGCCAACGCCATTTTTTCCTGATCATCTTTGGTCTTTGGTTCAACAGCAACAGAAATAACTGGCTCTGCGAATTCAATAGCCTCAAGAATAATAGGATGTTCCTGGTCACACAGGGTATCACCGGTCACAGTCTCTTTAAGACCAATAGCGGCAACAATATCACCAGCGTAAACTTCACTTACTTCATTACGTGCATTAGCATGCATCTGAACCAAACGGCCAAAACGCTCACGTTTCTGCTTATCAGAATTCATGACAGTATCGCCAGACTTGATAAAGCCTGAATAGCAACGCAAGAAGGTAAGGTTACCAACAAATGGGTCATTTGCCAGTTTGAATGCTAAAGCAGAGAATGGCTCTTTGTCATCAGCCTTACGGGTATCTGATTCACCAGTTAAGGTCTTGCCTTCAACAGCAGGAACATCTGCAGGTGATGGTAAATACTCAACAACAGCATCAAGCATAGCCTGAACACCTTTATTCTTAAAGGCAGACCCACAGCACATTGGGATAATCTCATTGCGCAGGGTACGCTGACGCAGACCGGCCTTGATTTCTTCTTCAGTTAACTCTTCACCACCAAAGAATTTCTCCATCAGTTCTTCACTAGCCTCAGCAGCAGCCTCGACTAATTTGCCACGCCACTCTTCAACTGCATCAACCATATCAGCAGGAATATCGACGTAATCAAACTTCATGCCTTGAGAGGCCTCGTCCCAGTCAATTGCCTTACGCTTGATAAGATCTACAACACCAACGAAGGAATCCTCTTTACCAATTGGCAACATCAGAGGAACTGGGTTACCCTTAAGACGTGTCTTAATCTGGTCAACAACACGCAGGAAATCAGCACCTGTACGGTCCATCTTATTGACGAAAGCAATACGTGGTACCTTGTATTTTTGGGCCTGACGCCATACGGTCTCAGACTGTGGCTGAACACCGCCCACAGCACAGTAAACCATAACAGCACCATCAAGCACACGCATAGAACGCTCTACCTCAGCGGTAAAGTCCACGTGGCCTGGGGTGTCAATAATATTGAAACGGTATGCGTTTTTCCACTGATTACTCATACCATGCCAATAACATGTTGTAGCAGCAGAGGTAATGGTAATACCACGCTCCTGTTCCTGAACCATCCAGTCCATGGTAGCAGCACCATCATGAACCTCACCAATCTTATGGCTTTTACCTGTATAAAACAGGATACGTTCAGTAGTTGTGGTTTTACCGGCATCAATGTGAGCACTAATACCAATATTGCGATACATGTTAATAGGGGTTTCGCGAGACATAATTTCATTAACTCCAAAAAACTACCAGCGGAAATGACTGAAGGCTTTGTTAGCCTCTGCCATACGATGTACATCTTCACGCTTTTTAACGGCGGTTCCCTTGTTCTCAACTGCGTCTGCCATTTCAGCAGCTAAACGGGCAGCCATGCTTTTCTCATGACGACCACGAGCAGCCTCAACTAACCAACGCATAGCAAGTGCATTACCACGAGCAGGACGTACTTCAACTGGAACCTGATAGTTTGCACCACCCACACGACGAGATTTAACTTCTACATCTGGGCGAATGTGCTCAAGTGCCTCCTCAAACAGGGCGAGGTGGTCTTTGCCGCTTTTCTCGGCAACGGTATCTAATGCACCATATACAATGGCCTCGGCGATGGATTTCTTACCATCGAGCATTACTACATTTATAAACTTTGCTAATAACTCAGAATTAAATTTTGGATCTGGCAAAATTTTACGCTGAGCAACTTCACGACGTCTAGGCATTTTTATCTATCCTCTTAATTTCAGGGTTTTCCAAAACCTTAAAATTATAAAAAAAATTGTTTGGCCTTACTCTTTAGGGATGAAATTAAGCCTTAGGCTTCTTCACACCGTACTTAGAGCGGGACTGTTTACGATCTTTAACACCGGCGCAGTCTAGTGAACCACGGATGGTGTGATAACGAACACCTGGCAAATCCTTAACACGACCGCCACGAATCATTACAACTGAGTGTTCCTGCAGGTTATGACCTTCTCCACCAATATATGAAGTAACTTCAAAACCATTTGTTAAACGAACACGACATACTTTACGCATTGCTGAATTAGGCTTTTTAGGCTTAGTAGCATACACACGGGTGCAAACACCGCGCTTCTGAGGACAAGCTTCCAAAGCAGGAACCTTGTTCTTAGAAACTACTTTAACGCGTGGTTTGCGAACCAACTGATTAATAGTAGACATTAAATAAAATCTCCTGTTAGTCCTAATATAGGACAGATTTAAAACAAACCCATACAATGTGGGATTATGAATTTTAATACATATTTACGACAAAGATCAATTTTTTTTGAATTATTTTTAAAGAAGGATGTGACTATTAAACGTTGCTAATTTAAGGTTTCTATGAATGCCTTGTCTTTACAAGTTTTCTAATGAAAAGATTTTAGCATCACAAATCAATTCAACAAGGTTTGTATTCGCAGACAACGGAACTATTTACAGTTCATGCATAATTTAGGATGGAATTATTAAATTTAGGTCAACCGTAGTAGCTGACACAACGACAATCAACGTCTGCAATATGCTTTGCAAGAACTTTACTAAAATACTCCTTATTATCGCTAAAACCTATGATATTGGTACTGGAAATATCTAGAGTCAGCTTTATTTTACAGACATCTGACTCAAAAAATAAGAACACCGGTTCATCTTTTCTAATACATGTAAGATTGTTTTTTAGCGCTTCTGCCTTAAAGAACAAATGACAGGTATACATCAGAAAACCACCACCTTATCTGAAGCGTTAAGTAATTTTGCTTTATCTTCCTTCATAACCTTAAGCCTCCCCAGATTAAGTTCTCTTTTCGCATAAAGACATATATCATATAACTCTAATTGCAGGAGTATTTTCACTAATTTAGAATCGGCTCTTTGCAGGCACAGGCTTTCAAAAAAATCTCCTTCCAAATATACTGCCAAGTCATCGCACTGCGCATCAGCAAGATTTAAGGCCATGGTAATACCCTGTTCATATATTGAACATAAGTATGGGGTACTGTTCAAAATCACCATAAACATCATTAAAACTCCACTATCGAAGAAGATGCACAAAGCATCGACAATTCCATATTTCCGGAAATGATAAACTTTTTATGAAGATTTGACCGAGACAATCCTCGTTCTCTTAACGCGGTGCCACATACATAAAGTGGAGTATCAAATTGTGTGCTCAAGGAAAGGTATCCCTGCTGAATATTAAGAAAAGAGTCTTCTTTTGAAGATAAAGCAACCAGTGTGGCACTGTCTAAAAAAAACAGTGCCGAAAGTGATATCTCCTGAGTGGGTAAGTTATTTATGGTTTTAATAATCGCCTCATGAGCTGCAGTAGCCTGCGGTGGCAGTCTTATAATTATAAGAATTTTTTTCTTATCCATAAAGCAATCAACTTAAATCCCCAATACATTAAATGTTCCTACCACTTTTTGTCACTTCTTAATTAATCGATGGCGGCAATAACCTCGATCTCACAAAGTGCGCCTTTTGGAATATCAATATTTCCTACACAGGATCTAGCAGGAGGATTTTCTTTGAAAAACTCGGCATATACTGCATTGAAAGCTGCAAAATCACTGATATTTTTTAAAAAGCAGGTGGTTTTTACGACTTTAGACATATCAGATCCAGCTTCTTCTACCAGTGCTTTAACGTTTAAAAGTGCCTGTCTAGCCTGTTCAGCAATACCACCTGCAACGATAGCACCACTTTTAGGATCTAAAGGGATCTGACCTGAAGCAAAAAACATACCGTTGACTATTTTCCCTTGTACATAAGGACCAATAGCCGATGGAGCCATATCTGTTCTGACAATTTTAATCTCTGACATAAATTTTCCTGTGTTAATAAATAGAAATGATATTTTCCGTTTTAAATTTATGATGTATTCAAGCAAAAAAAAGCCCATACATAAACGCACGGGCTTCACAATTTTCGATTTTAAATACCGACCGAGGTAGACTCTTCAGCCTTAAGTGCAGCAGCTAACTGCTTCTGCATCTCCTCAGTTGAAACTTCAGTATTGGCCTGAGCCTGCTTACTGGCTTCATATTCCTCACGACGCATCTTGTGATACTTGTAGCCAGTACCTGCAGGAATGAGACGACCCACAATGACGTTTTCCTTAAGTCCACGTAAATCATCTTCCTTACCTTCAACAGAGGCTTCAGTAAGTACTCGTGTGGTTTCTTGGAAGGAAGCAGCAGAGATAAAGCTGTCAGTACTCAAGGAGGCCTTAGTCAATCCCATCAGAATGTGTCTGTAAACAATTGGCTTCTTGCCTTCACTTAGAAGTTTCTCATTGGCAACTCTAACCTTGGAAACTTCCACAACTTCATCTTTTAGGAACTCCTCACTTTCACCAGGATCTAAGATCTCGCACTTACGCAACATCTGGCGAACAATAACCTCAATGTGCTTATCGTTAATCTTCACACCCTGCAGACGGTAAACGTCCTGAACCTCATTAACAATATAGTTGGCTACGGCATTAACACCACGCAGTCTTAAAATATCGTGTGGAGACTCAGGTCCTTCAGCAATCATTTCACCCTTAGTTACAGTTTCACCCTCAAAAACATTCAAGTTACGAGAGAGAGGGATCATTTCCTCATAAGGCTCAACAGGTTTTCCTAATTCATCCACAGTACCTAATGGTGGGGTGATTTCTAAGCGACGCTTGCTCTTAGTTTCCTTACCAAAAGATACAGTACCTGAGATTTCAGCAAGAATTGCTGGCTCTTTAGGTGCTCTGGCCTCAAAAAGATCAGCCACGCGAGGTAGACCACCGGTAATATCTTTGGTACCACCAGCAACCTGTGGAATACGGGCAATAACGTCACCGACGTTGATTTCTGCTCCGTCCTGCAACTGAACAATGGCTTTAGCCTGCAGCATATACTGAGCAGAAACAGTAGTACCTGGGATCAGAACATCGTTACCATCTTTATCAACAATCTTGACCGATGGTCTCTTTTCCTTTCCCTGAGCAGGGCGTGCAGCCAATTCACGTACTTCGATGGAAGAAATACCTAAAGCCTCATCTTCTTTCTTATCAACGGTAACACCTTCAATAATATCAATATATTTGATGAAACCATGAACTTCAGAAATAATTGGATGAGTATGCGGATCCCAGCGTGCTACAGTCTCACCAACTTTAACCGTATCTCCTTCCTTGACTTCAAGGACGGCACCATAAGGTATCTTATGACTTTCCTTAATCGCACCGAAGTCATCAATCACAAAGAGCTCGGATTGTCTTGAGGTAACAACCTGTTTACCGTCGGTATTTGTAACTAATTTTGAATTTTCAAACTTAATTTTACCGCTGTTTCTTACACTAGCACCTGATTCAGCAACAGCACGGGATGCGGCACCACCGATATGGAATGTTCTCATGGTTAACTGAGTTCCAGGTTCACCGATGGACTGAGCGGCAATCACACCAACTGCTTCACCAGGGTTTACCATATGTCCACGAGCCAAATCACGTCCGTAGCACTTAGCGCAAATACCAAACTTAGTCTTACAGGTTATAGGTGAACGAACCTTAACCTTATCAATACTGTTGGCTTCTAGGACTGAACACAGTTTTTCATTTAGAAGCTCACCTTTTGCAATTAAGACATTCTTAGTACCAGGCTTGAGGACATCAGCGGCCAAAGTTCTACCCAATACACGCTCTCTTAAGTTTTCGATGACATCTCCACCGTTAATATGTGGTGTTATCTCAAGACCATCATCAGTTCCACAATCATCCTCAGTAATAACCATATCCTGAGCCACATCTACAAGACGGCGTGTCAGATATCCGGAGTTTGCTGTCTTCAAAGCAGTATCAGCCAATCCCTTTCGAGCACCGTGAGTAGAAATAAAGTACTGCTGAACATTTAGGCCTTCACGGAAATTAGCGGTAATAGGTGTTTCAATAATCGAACCATCAGGTTTTGCCATCAGACCACGCATACCGGCTAACTGACGGATCTGGGCAGGTGAACCACGAGCACCAGAGTCAGCCATCATATAAATACTGTTGAATGAAGATTCAGTTTCCTCTTCACCAAGAATATTTTTAGCAGTCTGCGTAGATAGGTTCTTCATCATGGCATTGGCTACTTTTTCAGCAGCATTTGACCAAACGTCAACCACCTTGTTGTATCGCTCACCACCGGTAATCTCACCGTTTTCAAACTGACCTAAAATGTTGGTAACCTCTTTATGGGCTGAAGCAATCAGGATCTGCTTCTCCTTAGGGATGAGCATATCATCAACACAAACTGAAGAACCGGATATTGCAGCATTGGCAAAACCAGTATACATAATGTGGTCAGCAAAAATCACTGTATCCTTAAGACCTAACTTATGATAGCAGTTGGTCAGAAGGGCTCCAATCTTCTTTTTGCCAAGAGGCACATTGGAAACGTGTGTAAACCAATCCTTCTGTGTCAGGATCTCATTAATTTTCTCATTAGTTACACCTTCAGCAGGTGGATCAATAAGATCAAAGGACAGGCCCTTTGGTAAGATGAGAGAGAGCATGGCTCGACCAACAGTAGTCAGGCGTAACTCATTATGTTCCACATACTCACCTGTATCAGTATTCTTGTCATAATAGTGAATACGGCAGGCGATACGAGCGTGAAAATCGACCTGATCGGCCTTATACAGACGCTCTGCCTCTTTGGCATCGGAAAGGATTAGTCCCTCACCACGCGCACCTACACGCATACGGGTCATGTAGTAAAGACCTAAGACCACGTCCTGTGCTGGAACAATGATAGGATCTCCTGATGCAGGGGACAATACATTGTTGGTTGACATCATAAGGGCACGTGCTTCTAACTGAGCCTCTAGAGTAAGAGGCACATGCACTGCCATCTGATCACCGTCGAAGTCAGCGTTAAAGGCTGGACATACCAGAGGATGCAGACGAATTGCTTTACCCTCAATCAATACTGGCTCAAAAGCCTGGATACCTAATCTATGCAGAGTCGGAGCGCGGTTTAACATAATAGGATGTTCACGAATAACCTCATCCAAAACATCCCATACAATTGGATCCTCACGCTCAACCATCTTCTTAGCAGCCTTAATGGTAGTAGCATAACCTCTAATCTCAAGGCGTCCATAAATAAATGGCTTAAAGAGCTCAATAGCCATCTTCTTTGGCAGTCCGCACTGGTGCAGACGAAGGAATGGACCGCAGGTAATAACAGAACGCCCGGAGTAGTCAACACGTTTACCTAAAAGGTTCTGACGGAAACGCCCCTGTTTACCTTTAATCATATCAGCCAAAGATTTTAGCGCTCTCTTGTTCGATCCTGTAATTGCACGCCCTCTGCGACCATTATCCATCAAAGCATCTACTGACTCCTGAAGCATACGTTTTTCGTTACGTACGATAATTTCAGGAGCTGCAAGATCAAGAAGTCTCTTTAAACGATTATTTCTGTTAATTACACGACGATATAGATCATTTAAATCAGAAGTAGCAAAACGTCCTCCATCAAGAGGTACCAAAGGACGTAAATCTGGAGGTAAAACAGGTAATACCGTCATAATCATCCACTCAGGCTTGTTGCCTGAATTTATGAAAGACTCAATAAGCTTTAATCTCTTAGCAGATTTCTTCCGATTGGATTCAGAGGAAGTACTATTTAGAATCTCACGTACAGCATTTTTTTCAGCCTCAAGATCAATCTGACGCAACAGATCCAAAATAGCCTCGGCGCCCATCTTGGCAGTAAAGTCATCACCGTACTCACCTAAGGCATCCACGTACTGTTCCTCAGTCAATAGCTGTCTTTCAGTAAGATTGGTCATACCAGGATCGGTAACTACATAGGACTCAAAATACAAAACGCTTTCAATGTCGCGTAACTTCATATCGAGCATCAGACCAATTCGAGATGGCAGAGACTTCAAATACCATATATGAGCCACAGGTGAAGCCAATTCAATATGACCCATACGCTCACGACGCACACGTGCCTGAGTTACTTCAACTCCGCACTTATCACAGATGGTTCCGCGATGCTTTAAACGTTTGTATTTACCGCACAGACATTCATAATCCTTGATAGGACCAAAAATCTTAGCACAGAACAAGCCATCACGTTCTGGCTTAAAAGTACGATAATTGATAGTCTCAGGTTTTTTTACTTCGCCATAGGACCATGCACGAATCATTTCTGGTGAAGCCAGACCAATCTTAATGGCATCAAAATCCTCTAGCTTCTGTTTAAATGCGTTGCTACGGTTGGCAAGCTTAGCAAGACTATCACTGACATCAAGATCAACAACACTCTCCTCAGTAGTTACCTGAGCCTGACTTGCCAATCCCTCTAAAAGATCATCGTTCTGATCGTTTTCCAAATTGCTCACAACAGTTTCTCCTATTGTCGTAGCCAAACAAGATATGACCGAACATATCTTGTGAGAAAATTTTATTTGCGGACAAGGTCAATATTAATACCAAGTGAACGTATTTCACGTAGCAGAACATTGAAGGACTCAGGAATACCTGCCTCCATGGTGTACTTACCATCAACAATGTTCTTATACATCTTGGTTCTACCGTTAACATCATCAGACTTAACAGTCAGCATCTCACGCAATGTATAGGCTGCACCATAGGCTTCAAGAGCCCACACTTCCATCTCACCGAAACGCTGTCCACCAAACTGAGCCTTACCACCTAATGGCTGCTGCGTTACAAGACTGTAAGAACCAGTAGAACGAGCATGCATCTTGTCATCAACCAAATGATTCAACTTCAGCATGTACATGTAACCTACAGTTACTTTACGTTCAAATGCACGACCAGTCCTGCCATCATACAGAGTCATCTGTCCAGATTCAGGCAGTTCAGCCATTCTCAACATTTCCTTGATATTCTCCTCCTGTGCACCGTCAAATACAGGGGTAGCTACAGGGAGACCATCTCTTAAATTGTTTGCTAAAGTCATGACCTCGTCATCACTCATAGAAGAAATGTCGACTTCCTGCGAAGATTCACCTAAATCATAGATTTCCTGCAGTGTCTTTCTAATCTCAGCAATTGCTCTCTGCTCGATTAACATCTTGTTAATCTTGTCGCCAATTCCCTTAGCAGCAAGTCCCAAATGAACCTCAAGAACCTGTCCAATGTTCATACGGGATGGCACACCTAATGGGTTTAAGACCATATCAACTGGATGTCCATATTCATCATATGGCATATCCTCAATAGGATTAATCTTAGATATAACACCTTTGTTTCCATGACGTCCTGCCAGTTTGTCACCAGGCTGAATACGACGTTTAACAGCCACATACACCTTAACAATTTTAAGCACACCTGGTGTTAAATCATCGCCATCAGTAATCTTCTTCTTCTCGGCATCAAACTTGTTCTTGTACTCTTTGGCAAAATCATCGAGACGAACTGCGAATTCCTCCAATTGCCGCTGGGCCTTGTCATCACTTAGGGTCTGTTTTAAAAGTTCATCATCAGATAAGGCCTTGACCTGTTCTTTGGTCATACCGTTACGTTCTAAATGAATACGTACCTGATGGAGCAAACCCTGTGATAAGAAAGCAAATTCTTCATCCAAATCCTTTTTAGCCTGATTGATGTGCATCTCTTCAATTTCCTTGGCACGTTTGTCTTTTTCAACACCCTCACGAGTGAAGATCTGAACATCAACAACCGTACCAGTCTCACCATTAGCAAGACGCAATGATGAATCCTTAACCTCAGATGCTTTTTCACCAAAAATAGCACGTAACAGTTTCTCTTCAGGAGTTAACTGAGTCTCTCCTTTAGGTGTTACCTTACCAACAAGAATATCGCCACCGACGACCTCAGCACCAACGTAAACAATACCAGCCTCATCTAGCTTGGATAAGGCAGATTCACCCACATTTGGAATATCAGCGGTTATTTCTTCAGGACCTAACTTGGTATCACGGGCTATACAGGTCATTTCCTCAATATGAATTGTGGTTAAACGATCCTTTGCAGCCACACGTTCAGATACCAGGATAGAATCCTCATAGTTGTAACCATTCCACGGCATGAAGGCAATTCTCATATTCTGACCCAAGGCTAATTCGCCCATATCAGTTGAAGAACCGTCAGCAATAACGTCACCTGCCTTAACTTTTTCCTTAAGATTTACACAAGGACGCTGGTTAATACAGGTATTCTGGTTAGAACGGGTGTACTTAATAAGGTTATAAATATCAATACCGGCGTCATGGTCACCCTCGATCTCATCGATATTAACACGAATAACAATACGTCCGCCGTCAACATGCTGCACAATACCGCCACGCTTGGCAATAATGGACACACCAGAGTCGACAGCAACAGCACGTTCCATGCCAGTTCCAACAAATGGTTTTTCTGAACGGAGGGTTGGAACAGCCTGACGCTGCATGTTAGCTCCCATAAGGGCTCTATTAGCATCATCATGTTCCAAGAATGGAATAAGTGCCGCAGCAACAGAAATAATCTGCTGTGGAGACACGTCCATAAACTGAACATCCTGAGCACGTCTTACCTCTGACTCTCCCTTATATCGGCACTGAACATAATCAGAGACAATCTTGCCGTTTTCATCAAGATCGGTATTAGCCTGAGCAATAACGTACTGTCCTTCCTCAATAGCAGTTAAATACTGGAACTCCTCAGTAACAACACCATCCTTGACGAAACGATATGGTGTCTCAAGAAAACCATAATCATTGCAACGTGCAAACACGGAGAGAGAGTTAATAAGACCAATGTTTGGACCTTCTGGAGTCTCAATAGGACAGAGACGACCGTAATGAGTTGGATGCACATCACGTACCTCGAAACCTGCACGCTCACGAGTCAAACCACCAGGACCTAAAGCCGAAATACGACGTTTGTGAGTAACCTCAGACAATGGATTATTCTGATCCATAAACTGAGATAACTGACTTGATCCGTAAAATTCTTTGATGGCAGCAGAAATTGGCTTGGCGTTAATTAACTCCTGTGGAGTTGTATTATCGAGATCTCCTAAGGATAGGCGCTCTTTAACGGCTCGCTCGACTCTAACCAATCCAATACGGAACTGGTTCTCAGCCATTTCACCTACAGAACGGATACGACGGTTACCCAAATGATCAATATCATCAATATTCTCTTTGCCGTTACGGATCTTTACTAAATAACGAATAACTTTAATAATATCTGAGTTATTCAAGGTTCCGCGGAAAGCCTCATTCTCAATATGACTTGCATCTAATGGAATTTCTTTGCCCTTCGGATCTGTAATCTTACCCTTTAATTCGGTCACATTTGACAAAAGAGTTAAGACAGACAACGGCATAATGATAGCTCTGTCATAAGTATAGGCATCACCACCTTTTGGATGTATCTTAACCTTATGCAACAGACGCTCAGCACAGGATAACATCTGATCATCCTTAGCATTAATCAGAATATTATCAATAAAACCTAATAACTTGTCAGCAGCACGCTGTGGAACAGTATTAGGCATACACTCGCTCTCAGACTGATCTAAAAATGGTCTAATAGCATCAATAATCTCTGGGAACTTGGCAACAACATGTCCGTTTATGACTGAAAGAACGCTATCTGCTGTATTGATGGTGGTTTCTTCAGAAGCCAAATAGCGCTGAATACCGGATTTAAAATTCTTCTCTTCAACAAAACGACTGTCAAACTTCATACGGCCAACAGAAGATAAATCGTAGCGATCTTCAGCGAAGAACAAATTCTTAAACAGAGTTTCTGCAGCCTCGACAGTTGGAATTTCACCAGGACGCATCATCTTGTATATTTCAAAAAGAGCAGCATTTCTATCTGCTTCTTCAGATGATAAATCACGAGTGGTGTCATTACGCAGGGTGTCAGCAATGAATGAACCTTCATCAACAGCGGAAACATAAAGAATTTCAATTTTCTTTAGTCCATTCTCACCTATTACCTTGATATTTTCTTCATTTAGCAGAGTATTAGCAGCTAATATCAACTCGCCATTCTTGTTTTTGTAGTCTTTAGCAACAATCTTGTCGATTAGATAATCAGCTGGCACCTCAAGAGAAGTTACTTCTTTATTCTTGAGTTTTCTGATATGACCCTTGGTGATCTTCTTACCTTTTTCTACAATAACCTCATCACCAATCTTAATATCAAAAGAAGCTGTCTCTCCTAACAGACTTTCAGGCACTAGTTCAATATTAATTTTTTTGCCTTTAAACTCGATTTCAACAGTATCAAAGAATAAAGCCAAAATCTGTTCAGTGTTATATCCTAAAGCACGCAGGAGCACAGTTGCATAAAGCTTACGGCGTCTATCAATTCTCACAAAGAGATTATCACGGTGATCAAATTCAAAATCAAGCCATGAACCACGGTAAGGAATCACACGAGCACTAAATAGAATGCGTCCTGGATAGGTTTTACCACGATCATTGTCAAAGAAAACACTTGGAGAACGGTGTAACTGTGAAACAACAACACGCTCAGTACCATTAACAATAAAGGTACCATTATCAGTCATCAATGGGATTTCACCCATGTAGACATCTTGATCTATCTTTTCTTTTACAGTTTTTGGTGAATCTTTTTCGTAACGAATCAGACTTAATTTTACTTTTAATGGGGCAGAATATGTTGTACCGCGAATTAAACATTCACGTACATTAAATTTTGGATCCCCTAAATGAAAACTGTTATAGGTTAATTCTGCATTTCCTGAATAGCTTTTAATTGGAAATACACTCTTAAATGCGGCTACCAAACCATTTTCATTACTAGGATCGTCACTGATAAATTGTTTAAATGAATCAAGTTGAACTGCTAATAGATATGGGGTATCTAATACTTTTACACGCTTACCGAAATCTTTGCGGATACGCTTTTGCTCTGTATAGGAGTAGACCATAGATAAGGTTATCCTCTATTTGATCTGTTTCCAGGATAGTACAATAAAATTGTACACGGATGTTTTAGGCATCGAACCCGATCAACCTAATTAGGAGGATCGGGTTACATTTTTTGCAGCATAGGCTGCTATGACCAGAAAGGTCAAGTAGGCTTAAATTAGACTAAAGCAGCCTCAGCACCGGCATCAACCAGAGCCTTAACCAAAGCCTCAGCATCAGCCTTAGGCATACCTTCCTTAACTTTGGCAGGGGCTGACTCAACCAAGTCCTTAGCCTCTTTCAAGCCAAGGCCAGTAGCAGTGCGAACAGCCTTAATAACAGCAATCTTATTAGCACCAACAGCCTTTAACTCAACATCAAACTCGGTCTTCTCTTCTACAGCAGCAGCACCTGCAGCAGGAGCTGCAACAGCAGCAGCGGCTGCTGAAACGCCGAATTTCTCTTCCATTGCCTTAACTAACTCTACAACTTCAGTTACAGATAAAGCGGCAATTGCTTCAATGATTTCATCCTTAGATAAAGCCATTTTTTTCTTCCTATAAAATATAACCAGGCTATGCCTGAAAAAAAACAATCTAACCTAAATGCCAGAAAATCTGTTCTATTGAGCAGACTCTGAACCCAACTTATCGCCGAGAGCGGCAAGTGTACGAACCAATTTGCCTGCAGCAGCTTCTTTCATAGTAGCCATCAACCTTGCAATTGCTTCATCATAAGTTGGTAATGTTGCAAGAATATCTATGTCTTTGCCATCATATGCTTTACCTTCGAAGGCTAAAGCCTTAACTTTAAAGGTATCACATGTCTTGGCAAAATTCTTGAAGATTCTAGCAGCAGCACCAGGATGCTCAAGGGAAAATCCAACCATAGTTGGTCCTTTGCATGAATCCTTGATACACTCAAACTCAGTGCCTTCTAAAGCACGAGCCAAAAGAGTATTACGTACAACATGTAAGTAAACATTGTTTGCACGAGCCTCTTTACGTAACTGAGTTAAATTTGCTACTGGAATACCGCAAGAATCTGCGGTAACAGCTGACACAGCTTTCTTGGCAACTTCGGCGACTTCAGCAACGATTGCCTTTTTGTCTTCGATATTCAATGCCATTTTTAGCAGTGACTCCTGGAATGTCCATAATTGGACGCGACCCTTTCGGGACCACAGAAAGTAAATATTACTTTCGCCTACGCTGGATTATTAAGGTACTCCCCCAGCGGTCTTTGGTTGGGCGGCTAAGCCTCCTATCCAAAAAATCTTCACTTGTACCTAAAGTGTTTAATTATGCTTCTTGAGCCTTACTGTCACCTAGAGAAGCCTTATCAATAGTAAGACCAACACCCATGGTGGTAGAAACACAGACTTTCTTAATAAAAGTGCCTTTAGCAGCTGCTGGTTTCATCTTCTCAATTGAATTAATAAGAGCATTAAGATTATCTGCTAAATCATCAGCAGAAAAACTTACATTACCAATTGAAGTCTGAATATTGCCAGCCTTGTCATTACGGAAACGAACCTGTCCGGCTTTGGCATTCTTCACAGCAGTGGAAACATCACGAGTCACTGTACCAACTTTAGGGTTTGGCATGAGACCACGTGGACCTAAAATCTGACCTAAAGTACCAACAACTCGCATTGCATCAGGAGAGGCAATAACTACGTCAAAATCTGAAAATCCTTTTTTGACTTCCTGAGCTAGCTCATCCATACCAACATGATCTGCTCCAGCTGCCTTAGCCTGATCTGCAAGTTCGCCCTGAGTAAAGACTAAAACACGAACTGTCTTACCAGTACCATGTGGTAATACAGTTGAGCCACGAACGTTCTGGTCAGATTTAGTTGCATCAATACCTAGCTGTACTGCGACATCTACACTCTCAACAAATTTGGCTTTGGCTGTTTCTTTTAATAAAGCAAAACCTTCCTTAACATTGTAGAGTTTAGTTTTATCAACTTTGGCGCGAATTTCCTTTAAGCGCTTTCCAATTTTAGCCATTTACTAATCCTCCACCTGAATACCCATTGAGCGGGCAGTACCAGCAATAGTACGAGCTGATGCATCAATATCAGCACCAGTCATATCAGGTTCCTTCTGTTTTGCAATTTCACGGCACTGGTCCATGGTGATCTTACCGGCAACTTCAGTACCTGGCTTATGAGAAGCAGATTTCAGTCCTAAAGTTTTTTTGATTAGGAATGAAGCAGGAGTTGTCTTTGAAACAAAAGTAAAGGACTTATCTTGGTAAACAGTAATAATTACTGGAACTGGGAGACCTTTTTCGAGATTTGCAGTTTTAGCATTAAAGGCCTTACAGAATTCCATGATGTTAACACCATGTTGACCTAATGCAGGACCAACTGGAGGAGCTGGATTAGCATTACCAGCACCAACCTGAAGTTTAATATAGGCAGTAACTTTTTTTGCCATTTTGAGGTGTTCCTCTTTAAAATAAATGGGTAATATCGCGCATCAATATGACTTATATGCGCTTCCCTTGGTCATATGACCGGACTATCTTCTCAAATAACCGAAAAAATAGCCTCAAGATTATACATATTTTCTCGCATATGATCAATGTATTTTTACAATCTTTAAAAAAACAAGTCTAATATCTTGTATCTACACAATAAATTATATTGTCGACCTTGTACGCTTTGAGGATTCTATAATTATTTTCAATTAAAATTTTACTCTCCGAATTTTCGAAATATGCTGTGCATAATAGTCAGTGTTGAAATACCTGCACTAGGCGGAATCTTGTGCTAACAGTATCTTTTACCACAATTTTTTTCTGAGATTATGAAGCAGAAGAATAGATCTTATCTAATAAAGAATTTTAACAGGCGATACTAATCTCTTATCAGGAGCTTAAAGACAAATGCTCCCGAAGGAGCATTTAAACCGTAAATTTATAGATAAATTAGCGTTCGCAAAGTTTTGATTTCACTTAAAAAAGACTAGAGGTCTTTTTCAACCTGTGTAAAATCAAGCTCAACAGGTGTCGCACGTCCAAAAATGGCAATAGATACTGTAAGACGGTTCTTTTCGTAATCCACCTTCTCTACAGTACCAACGAAATCCTTAAAGGCTCCTTCAACGGCACGGACATGTTCACCAACCTCAAACATGGTTTTTGGTCTGGCTGAACCTTCAGTCTCTTTAAGTCGACTTAAGATTTTATTTGCTTCAGCATCAGTTATTGGTAAAGGTTTCTCAGCAGAACCGCCTATAAAACCAAGAACTCGGTCAGTATGTTTAACTAACTGCCACGATTCTGAGGTCATCCGCATATTAACTAACACATAGCCAGGAAAAAACTTACGCTCAGACTCTTTCTTCTTACCATCTTTAATTTCTTTAACTTTCTCTTTAGGAACTAGAATTTCACCAAAATATTCCTCCATATGATGAATTTTGATACGTTCTTGTAAAGTTAAAGCGACACGCTGTTCAAATCCTGAAAACGCTTGAATCACATACCAGCGAAATTTATCTCCACCAAAATAATCCCGTTTAATATCCTTTGCAGCATCATTTTTAATATCTTTAGCAGTATTATCAGCTAGTTCGTTTTCCGATGCTGTTGGTGCCTCAACAGATTCAGTTGCCAAAGGTGCTTCAACAACTTTAGCCTCATCGGCATCAATCTTTTCTATTTCTGTCATAACTTAATAACCTGTAGGAGTATTTTAGAGAGTAAACAAACGAACAATCTGTAAAAAAACGATATCACATAAATATAAAAATAAACTAACAACAGTAACCGCTATAAAAACAATGAAAGTTGTCTGTACAGCCTCCTGACGAGTTGGCCAAATAACTTTCTTAAGTTCCGTGTAAGACTGACGGGCAAACTGTAAAAGTGCACGTCCTTTGTTGGTTAGAAGTGTGATTGCAATTGATAAAACAAGACCAAAAATAACAGCAAGAACACGCACTAAACGTGCCATAGTGGTCTCATCAACAACTACAAAATTCGTATAGTAATAATTACCAAAAATGATGGCACAAACCAATACTACAGAAATTGTCCAAAAAAATGCACTTAAGGTTGGAGAAATATATAGTGCAGCAGCATCAGCAGGCTTTTTAGCAATTGTCTTGTCAGCATTTTTCTTTGATGTAACCGTTACATTCTTCTTCTGCTCTACAGCATTTGTCTCTTCAGCAACTTTGTTGCTCTTCTTCCCTGACGACATAAAAAAACCTATAAAAAAATTTTAGTCACATATTCTATAAGATCGTGATCAATCTCTTGCACAATCAAGAGGATCATCTAATGCTGAAAACAGGATTCAGCCTCAGTAGGCTCGCGGTGCCGGGAGTTTTTTTGAATTAACTTCCTCTGGAAGCAAGACATCCCGCGACTTCAAAAATACCTCACCACGTTACCATAATGCTATGTATACTCACAGTTTTGTATAACACAACACCTAATTAGAAAAATACACATTCTAATCTTCACACATAATACAAGGTATTACGTGCCTATGAATTGATAAATCCGTAGCAGACAAGTCTACTACGGATAAAATCATGTAAATAAAATCAATGATTACTCAATGATCTTACCAACAACACCGGCGCCAACAGTACGACCGCCTTCACGAATAGCAAAGCGCTCGCCTTCTGCCATGGCT
>CACYBT010000164.1 GCA_902772715.1 uncultured Succinivibrio sp. | reverse complement strand
TAATGTTCGTGTTGAAATTCCAAATATTGGTGGTTATATTCAACAAAGAAATGATGTTCGTTATTTCTTTATTTATGTTGGAGACAGATTACCTGGCGCTGACGGTAAAACCACTCATCCTAAATCAAAAATGATTGGTCGCATTGAAACTAACAAAAACGGAACTGATGAGTTGATGCCAAATGAATCTTATTACAAGATCATGGGAATAAATCCTCCTAAAGTTGCGGTAAAGGAAGGTCAAGGGACAAAACCTAAGAAAAGGGGCTGTGAACCTCAAAATAGACAGGAAAATTCCCAATCAAGTCCTCTATTCGGTCTCATAGCTCTAAGAATATTCAATGAGCTAGGAGTTACTAAAGCCTTAGAGAAGGCTTTTGAGCCTCAACTGGTTCAAGAGATCCTTGCTATAGCAACTTTTCTTTGTGATGGTCCTCATTCATCCTTTGAAGATTTAAATCGTTTTGTAAATGAGCATCTCTGCTTTAATTTATCCTCTTCTTTTGACAGAAGGAGAGCCGGAGAAACAATAGTAAAACTTAGCCCTGAAAAACGTGCAATTTTCTTTAAAGAATGGATAAAAATACAGACTGATGGCAAGACCTCTAATGTATTCTATGATGTTACCTCATACTCAACATATTCTGGTGAGATTTTTAAAGCAGCCTTTGGTTATAACCGCGATCATGAGGATTTAAAACAGGTTAATCAGGGCTTATTCTGTTTAAAGGAAAACGGACTTCCCTTATTTATGATTGACTATAACGGCTCCATAGTAGACAAGCAGAACTTTAATTACGCACTAGATGAAGCCATGTCATATGGCCTTAAGAATGATCATAACTCTGTCACCATTATTACGGATGGTGGCTTCTGTATTAATAATGTTGACTGGTCGATTTTTAAGGGATATGAATTAATCACAGGTGTATCCTGCAATATTTACAAAACCGTTAAAGCAAAATTCCTTGAATGGGCCTGCTCACTTTGTGTAACTGACTATACCAAGGGCTTTAGAATTAACGATGACTGCTACATAGGGACTAAGGTGCCATTTAGTTTAGGTGAATTAAAAGGTTCCCTATATATGTATAAGGATTTGGAAACGGCAACAGGTTCGCAGAACACATTTTATGCCAATAGGGACAAAGTGCTCAAGAGACTGCTGTCATTAAAAAATGTACCTCAGGATGACAAAGAATTTAAAGCATTTGCCAAAAAATTTTCTCCGTATTTTAAAGTGACTAAGGCAGATAATGACAAAGGTTTCGTCTATGAGCCAGATGAACAGCAAACACTTGAGACTTTGGCATTATGTGGAAAGGTAACATTGTTTGTACAAGGAAATGAAGAACTGCTCAGTCCTAAAGAGATTATGGAAAAATATCGCTCAAAAGAATCTGTTGAAGATTCCTTTGATACTGTAAAAAATGGACTGTGTGACAAAAGGCTTCACGTTCATGGAGACCGTCAGGTAGATGGAAAGTTATTTCTACTATTTATTGCCCTTATATTATGGCGAACACTTCACTACAGATTAAAGGACTGGCAGTATTCATGCAAAAGTACCGTTCATGCAGCGATAACAGAGCTAAAGCAAATAAAATCAGTAAAAAGAAAAGAACAGTGGATTTTAAAGGATGCAGTAAGCAAAACACAGCGTGAAATATTATCGATACTTGATCCAGATTGGGAACAGACTGAAGGAAAAACAGAAGATAACAGCAGTTATAGTTTTAAGACACGACAAAGATATAACAAAATTTCAAAAAAATTAAAGCAATAATCCTGTCCTATACATTATGAACGGCAATTTAGGATTTCAAATCATGTTTTAGGGATCAACAAAATTTGATGACATCATAATGATGTTTTTTTGCCTAATCCTTCCTAATTTTTTCGTTTTGACACATAAGAAATATTACCGTGGATAAGAATATATGTTCAGTTCTTGTCCCAACACGTCACATAATGCCAAATATGACTTAAGATGTATCGCTATCAGTAAAAGAGGCTATAGCAATGAAAGATATTTTTACATGTTAGAAGGTGCTAAGTTCATACTGTGTTTTAGTTTTTTGAAATGAAATATTGTAGCTAAAGGCAACAGTTACGAATAATTTACAATACACCACTGACAACGGAGCTGCCACTGAATTATGTCTTATGATTTTTATGGTAATTATGGTACAATTTATACAATTGACGTTTAGTATTTTATTACACAATAGTACCATGCAGAATGTGAAAAACATTCCCTAAACATGGTATGGGCATACAAAAAGTAGTGCACTTTATCAATTTATACATATTCGGTGAGTATATTGTTTACTAGAATTCTTGGAACTGGCAGTTATTTGCCCGATCAGATCCGCACTAATGCTGATCTGGAAAAAATGGTTGATACTTCTGATGAATGGATTATAGAACGTACCGGCATCAGTGAGAGACGTATTGCCGCTCCATATGAAACTGTAACATATATGGGGGCAGAGGCTGCCAAAAAAGCGCTCGAGGCTGCGAATATCAGTGCAGACGAAATTGATCTTGTTATCTGTGCCACCACTACTGCCGAGTATGCTTTTCCTTCGGCCGCCTGTGAGATTTCTGGTATTTTAGGTATGACTGATACTCCTGCTTTTGATCTTGCTGCAGCCTGTGCGGGTTTTTCATACGGTTATGCACTTGCTCATTCCATGATCTTGTCTGGAGCCTGCAAAAAGGTTCTTATTGTGGCGGCAGATATCATGAGCCATGCTTGTGATCCAACTGACCGTTCTACTATTATCCTTTTTGGTGATGGTGCTGCCGCATGCGTGCTTGGTGAATCGGAAGAAGAGGGCACAATAGCCGTACATATTTCAGCAGATGCCAAATATGGTCCATTGCTGAATCTTGCCTATCCTAAGCGTGGAGTTGCTGTACAGGATCATTTATGGCTTTACATGAAAGGAAACGAAGTTTTTAAACATGCGGTTCTGGTTTTGTCTGATTTAGTTTCTGAAACACTAAAAAAAGGTAATATTGACAGTTCACAGTTAGATTATCTAGTTCCTCATCAGGCTAATTTGCGTATTATCACGGCAACGGCCAGACGTCTTAAACTAGATATGAGTCATGTTATAGTGACGCTTGATAAACAGGGAAATACCTCTGCTCCATCGGTTGGTCTTGCTCTTGATGAGGGGATACGCAGTGGTAAAATCAAACGCGGAGATATTCTTCTTATGGAATCATTTGGCGGTGGTTTTACCTGGGGCTCTGCTCTTATCCGTTACTAGTTTTCTGTATTTCTATGGAGGGCTCTGCTCTTTTTGGAAATATGCTCTACACGTCAGAGCGGTTGTTATCGCTTTGTCGACGTCAATAGTTTTTTTAAGACTTGCAGTTTATAACTGCGGATAAAGTTGGAGATTTCAATGAAAAAATATGCGGCTATTTTCCCTGGTCAAGGGTCACAGAGTGTTGGTATGTTTTCTGATTTTATGGATAATGAGATTGTAAAACAAACCTATGACGAGGCCAGTGAAGAATTAGGTTATGACCTTAAGAATATCACCTTAAATGGTCCGGAATCTGAACTTAATCGTACGGAAGTAACGCAACCTGCAATTCTTACCGCTTCTGTTGCAGCCTATAGAGTTTTGGTTTCCATGGCTGATGCTCCTGCTTTTGTGGCAGGTCATTCTTTAGGAGAGTATACAGCCCTCGTTGCTGCTAACGTTATGGATTTTAAGAATGCGGTGAGTTTGGTGAGATTGCGTGGTCAGGCTATGCAGAATGCTGTGCCTCAGGGAGTAGGTGGAATGGCAGCAGTGTTAGGTCTTGACAATCAGACTGTGATTGATGGATGCGCAGCTTCCAGTGATGACAGTGGTAAAGTCTGGGCGGCTAATTTCAATTCTGACGGACAGGTGGTTATATCAGGCCATAAAGTTGCTGTTGACAGGGCTGCAGAATATTTTAAAGCACATGGAGCAAAAAGAGTTTTGCCGCTGAATGTTTCTGCTCCATCTCACTGTCCTTTGATGCAGAGTGCTGCAGATACACTTCAAGAGGCTCTTGATGGTATTTCTCTTAATAACGCATCAATTCCGGTTTATTCTAATGCCTATGCCAAGCCTTTAACTGAAGCCACTGCAATCAAAGAGGCGCTTATAAAACAGCTAATCGGACCAGTTAGATGGGTGGAAACTGTGCTTTCCATGAAGGAGCAGGGCATTGAACTAATGGTGGAAGTTGGTCCTAACAAAGTATTGTCAGGTCTTGTTCGCCGTATTGATAGAGGTCTTGGTACCGCTAATGTTATGAATGAAGAAGGCGTTAAGAGTGTTGTCGAAGCACTGAATGCTTAATCTTGCTACCGTATTTAACTATAGGAAATATTATGTTTACACTCGATTTTAAGGATAAAGTTGTTCTAGTTACTGGTGCTTCACGCGGTATTGGCAAAGGCATTGCGCTAGCATTTCATGAGCTAGGTGCCAGAGTCTATGGTACAGCTACATCTGAGAAAGGGGCTCAAGGGATTAGCGATTATCTTGAAGGAAATGGAGAAGGACTGGTCATGAATTCTCTTGATAAGGATTCAGTTGAGCAGTGTTTTAAAAGTGTTGTTGAAAAAAGCGGTGCTCCTGATATTCTAGTGAATAATGCCGGTATTACCCGTGATGGTTTGTTCATGAGAATGAAAGATCAGGATTTTATGGATGTTTTGAACTGCAATCTTTTAGCTTGTGTCAATCTGTGTAAGTTGGCAGTAACACCCATGATGAAGAAACGCTTCGGACGTATAATTAATATTTCTTCTATTGT
>CACYBT010000163.1 GCA_902772715.1 uncultured Succinivibrio sp. | reverse complement strand
CCAAATACAGCCAATGAGTCATATTTTTCCGGGGTATCTTTTCTAGCTCCGATTTCCTCAGATAAGAGTGTGCACATTTTTAATGTAACTTTTGCCCCTGGAGTTATAAACAACTGGCACATTCACCATAATTCATGTCAAGTTCTGATGGGAGTTTCCGGTACAGGGTATTACCAGATCTGGGGAGAAGAACCAAAGAAGATTGAACCAGGTCAGAGTGTAACCATTCCTGAGGGGACAAAACACTGGCACGGCGCAGCACCTGATCACTGGTTTCAGCATCTTGCCTACATGCACAGTGGTGAAAATATATCTACACAGTGGCTAGAACCAGTCAGTCAGGATGAACTTAACAAGCTAAAATAACTAATTTTCGGTCTGTATATTAGATAAATCAAAAGATATTTGGAGACCTCTATGAGAAAACATTTATTTTATCTTTTACTAGTTATTTTTTCTTTATATGTAGGCAGCGCTGTTGCCTTTAATCAACCTGTAACCATTGTAGATCAGGGAAGTTTTGCCGCAGGCGGTAAAGTAATAACCTCAAAAGGACGCTATAACCCAAATGATCCTAAAGATTTAGGAGGTCAGACTCTTCACGGTGATCACGCCTATGTAATGTATCAGATCCCCCAAAATGCCAAAAAGAATGCCATAGTTTTTCTTCATGGCTATGGACAGTCAGGTAAAACCTGGGAGACCACTCCTGACGGAAGGGACGGTTTTAACAATATATTTTTGGAGAAGGGCTTTAAAACCTATGTTATGGATGAACCTGGACGTGGTCGGGCCGGACGTTCAACTATCGGCAGAAATGTTACTCAGACTCCTGATGATGAGCTGTGGTTCAATACCTTCAGAATAGGAGTTTACCCCGATATTTACGAAAACGCAGCCTTCCCAAGGGATAAAAGATCACTCGACCAGTTTTTTCGTCAGATGACACCGGATACTGGTATCTACGATGACAACGTTTTTGCTCAATCTGTGGTTGAAACCTTTAAAATCAGCGGAAAAGGTATTCTTATGAGCCATTCAGCAGGTGGTGGTCCTGGCTTTAAAGCTGCTGTGTTAAGTGATGACATTGTTGCTGTAATTTCTCTTGAGCCTGGAACTTTTCCTTTCCCAGAAGGCGAGCTTCCTGAAGTTGAAAAGACTTCCTCAATGTTCCCTGCTAAAGGATATGAAGTTTCAAAAAGTGAATTTAAAAAACTGATGAAAAAGCCAATAGCGGTTTACTTCGGAGACAACATCCCAAGAGGTTCTGAAATAGTTGCAAACTATGGTCTGGACAACTGGAGAACGCGCCTTAACCTGGCTTTAAAGTGGCAGGAAGTTGCAAAGAAATACGGAGGAGATGTCTCGGTTATTTGTCTGCCTGATCTTGGAATTTATGGAAACACTCACTTTATGATGTCTGATTTAAACAACGCTGAAGTTGCTTTAGCCATTGAAAACTGGCTTAAGAGCAAGGATTTATATAAGTAATTTGCCCCACATCTTGAACGTGTTAGCTCATTTATTCTCCTGCAGGACGTTCTTGTATTGATACTTAAGAACTGTTTTGGGGATATTTTTTGAGGAGACATATGTATTTATGCGTTTGCTTAGAGTCTTTTTATTATGTTTTTTCAGCGGAGTCGTTATGGCAGGAGAATCTTTTGCATATGCAGATGTAGTTGAAACAGGCACATTAAATCAAATCAGCCATTACAATGCAAATACTGCCATTGAAACTGTGATCAAGGATCCTGTATTTGAAGGAAATGGCCGTTACCTTTTTCCTCTGAATTCCAGCTGTTTTTCTGGTGAAACACTTAAGGATTTAAGCCTGTTTTGGTACACACGACCAAATATCAAAGATACTCTTAATATTCTAAAGTCCAGGGTAACTGCAGGAGAACATATTTTTATAGACATATATACAGATACTGAAAAAAGGAAGGATCCTTCAAAAAGCGATGTAAAACTGATTTTTTTCAAGGGGAAAAATAAAGCCAAAACGGCTATTCTCAATGCCGGCGGCGGCTTTGTTTATGTCGGGGCAATGCATGACAGTTTCCCTCATGCGCTTGAACTCTCAAAGAGAGGCTATAACGCTTTTGCTTTAATTTACCGTGCGGGATCTCAGAATGCTTTATCTGATCTTGCTCATGCGCTTGTATATCTTTATGAACATCAGAATGATTTGGAAATAGACATGAATGATTACTCCTTATGGGGAGGCTCCGCAGGAGCTCGCATGGCTACAATTTTAGGAACAGAAGGCACCTCAGCTTTCGGACTTAAATCAATCCCTCTACCTGCTGCTGTAATCATGCAGTATACGTCTTACAGTAACGTGAGCGGTGGCGAAGTTCCAACTTATTCAAATGTTGGAAATGCCGATGGAATTGTTGATTATAGAGTGATGCGAAGAAGGATGCAGATCATTCAGGATAATGGTACAGATACCATGTTTGAACTCTTTGACGGATTACCTCATGGGTTTGGCATTGGTCGCGATACAGTAGCCTTTGGCTGGTTAGATAGAGCGATTACGTTCTGGGAAATGCATATGAACACAACCAAATAAACCAAAATAAATTACAACAGAAACTATAAGAGAAATAATAAAAGAAAATGAAAATAATATTTGTAAATTCAAGCCCTAATGCAGCAGGAAACACTGCTGCACTGGCTAAAATTCTTCTTAAAAACACAGCTTATGAGACACTAATGCTAACAGATTACAAGATCTACGCTTACGGTCAGAATTTCAATGACGATGAGTTCGATAAGGTCTT
>CACYBT010000162.1 GCA_902772715.1 uncultured Succinivibrio sp. | reverse complement strand
TTTTGATTTGATTTCGCTGCCTTCTGCTGGTTCTTTTCCAAAAAGGCCGTTTTTTAATTTTTCAATAAATTCCTCTTTTTCAAGAGTCTTAACATGTACATCCATCTGGTTGAAAGGAATTTCAATGCCTTCTTTCTCATACAATCTAAGGCATTCTCTTGATAGATAATCCAAGGTCAGTTTTCGTTGTGAAATGGCATTTACATAAATTTCACAGGAAATATTTACTGAACTGTCAGCTAAATTACTGATGTAAACCAGTATCTGCTTGCTTTTATCAATATATGGACATTTTTTGGCAATATTAAAAAGGATATTTTTGGCCTTTTCATAATCCGCTCCATAGGCTATACCCACATTATATTCGAGTTTTGTAACTGTACTTGAAAGAGACCAGTTGGTAAGAGCAGTTGTTATGAATGAGCGGTTCGGAATCATAACCTCTTTGTTTTCAAAGGACAGAACCGTGGTTGATCTTATTCTGATTTTAACAACTGTACCTGAAAGCCCGTTTATAGTCACAATATCTCCGACTCGTAATTGTCTTTCGAATAACAGAATTACACCAGAAACAAAATTTGCAAAGATTTCTTGTAAACCAAAACCCAAACCCACGGATAAAGCAGCAACTAGCCACTGTAAATTTTCCCATTTTATTCCAATAACTCCTGCAGAGAGAACACTGCCTAAACCAATTATGATATAGGAGGTTAACACTTTAGCCGAGTAACTGGTGCTTTTGAATCGGGTGTTTTTGTTAATAAGAATAAGTTTTTCAAGAAGGTATGGAATATACCGGTTAAGGAAGACGGTAATTAAAATTATAATTAAACCGTACAAAATATTGGCGATGGAAAGATAATCTGTGACCTGTTTTTTTCCGTTAATTATTTCTTCATGGTTCCAAAGTCTGATATTGTCAAGATAACCCAATACAGAGGAGAGATCATTCCACTGTATGTACAAGAATATCAATGTGGCAATAATAAGAACGGTATTTATATAGCCAAAAATCTTATTTGTAAGTTTACTAGCATTTAAATTTAAGGTGTCAATAAAATTCAAAAACATAATTTCTTTTGAATTATCAGTGGCATTAAATGTATTTTTGTCGGAGTGGAGTAGGGAAACTTTGGTGTATATTCTATTTATATATGTATGCAACATCCTATGGATCGTATTATTCAGAAGAAAATATCCAAACAGAATGTAATATGTAAATGCAAATCTATTGGTAAGTTTTACTACAGTGTAGAGGTAGCCTGAGGCTACAGCAACAATTGTGATTGCAGTTGAAGCAACAGCTAATAAGCAAATGATAACGTATGTTATAGATAAAAATCGAAATCTTATGATGTTATTGATAAGAAGTTTTGCCGAAATTATCAAAAGTGCAATGCTGCTGATTAATACAATAAAGTACGCGCTGATATCAGTGTATATATCCTGTGCATCTGATTCTGCAACATTAGCAATAATGATCAAAGGCAGAGCAATGTACCAAATACTGTTGAGTATTTTTCGATAGTGCTCAACTTGTTGTGGAGAAATGCCAAAATGTCTTTGTACCAGTGAATTAGGTTTTAGAATTTCCAAACAGTATACAAACACTGAGACATGTAACATCATAACAATGATGACATAGGCTAGATTTTCTGCAGAATTTAGAGAAATACAAACGAGTATTGTCCCTAAAAAGCCCATCCATATGAGTCGTGGGACCATCAGTAAGATGTGAATTGCTATAGATAGCGGCGTAAGGTATATAGCATCGTTGCGGTGGTCGAGCCTTCTGGCTATTTTGTCAGTATAGCGGGCAAGTTTGTTCTTAAAAATAATAATAATTACATACAGCGCTAAAAGAGGCGAAAAAATAACACACATATTTTTGAAGAATGTTGACAGATATTCTTCGGAATCCAATTTTAAAATCAGTCCTCTTAGTTCCTGAGAAATAGTGATTGGAAGCTGTTTGAAAAATTCACTACTAATAGGCTGGTTTGATTTTATCCAAAATAGTTGTTCTTCAATATCACTCCGTATTTTTTTATAAATATTCTGATAGTTGTTGTATTTACTCTTTATCTCAATAGCAATACTTAGTGAATTTGCATATGTCTGGTATAACTCATCATAAGCCTGCTTTCGATAGCTGTACATTTCCAGAATTTGCTCTTTATATGGTTCAAGAGCCGGATTGTTTTTAATTATTTTCTTGAGATTGTTTTTCTCAGAGTCGATTTTACTGGTGGTCTCTCTAATATCGTACAGATTAATGTTAAGAGATGTTATTCTCTCGTCAACATTATATTTAAGTTGGAAGTTGGGCAATATCGCCAATTCCTTATTCAATAGACGAGATAATAAAAGATTTTTATTTAGTTCCTTTAATTGTCCCATCATTTTGGAAATAATCTGTTCGCAGTGAGCGTTTGCATCTTTTACCTGTTTATAGTCTTCCTCATAAACATGAAACTGTTTTTCAGCTTTTTCTAACTGTTTCTGTAATAAATTGATATCGTTGACTAGTGTCAGCAGATCAAAATCTGAATTGATGATATTTGAATCTAAGACAATGTTGAACTGTTTGTCAGAACCTTTAAGTTGACCTATTTTTTCCAAAATTTGTTTCTGTTGACCTTCAATGTTGGCAATTTTTTCTGCATAAACCTTAACTTCTAGGTTATACAAATTTTGCAGAAGTGATAGGTTGGACAACTTGTATTTATAGAGCAAGTTTTCATAGTTACAGGTATTGATAATTAGTGCTCTGACCTTGTTATCTAGGGATTCTAAATTTTCTGAGCGTTCTATGTCAATCAGCATCCTTTTAATTGTATTTAGGTTCTGATTGATTGTTGTTTGAGACGATTCTGGAAGGTTTTGAATTTCACTTTGTGCCGCAACAGCACTATCATAAAGTGCTTGGATATCACTTAATTCTAACTGCAGTGCTCCAAATTTATCCGTTAATTTTTTTTCACTTAACGAATCAAAACTACTGTTTTGGTTTTCCGTTTTATTTTCATTAAGTATTAGTTCTTCATTAAATTTTGTAATGTCGGACTGGGCGTGTCCTAGCGTCTCATCAAGTTTTATCCTTTTTTGTTTGAGATTTTGTAATTGCTCAATGGCTGATAGACCTTCGTTATAAAGGTTAATTCTTTTTTGGTTTTCTTCTTTATCCTTAGCACTTTTCTCATTTTCAAAAGTTACAAGAGCAGTGTCAATTTCTTCTTTAGTGGCAAAATATATATCCCCTTTTCTGGTTGAAATTTTCATGTCGTCATCAGGCTTTACATTATTGCTTGTGGCCTGGGTGGATATATTTGCTTTAGGTGTAACTGCATATGTGGAATGGGTAAGAGTTAGCAATATTACAAGGAAAATGAGAAGAAATTTTTTCATATTCAGTATTCGGAAAATTTTTTTACTGGAGAAATACCGTTACTATATTAGTTTATTACGAAAAATAATAGCCACGAGTTTATAATGGTGTCAAGGATTTTGTTTAGTGTTCTTGAGCTTTTACTGTTTACACAAAATGAAATATAACATGTTTTGCGCAATAATAAAGTGTTAGATTATTCATTATTTTTTGCTAATTATTGGCTCTTCTCTAGTCTTAGTGGGTGAAAACTTATCATAGATCTTGTGTCCCCCCCTTTACCTAATTGAATCCGAACTCATCTTTAAT
>CACYBT010000161.1 GCA_902772715.1 uncultured Succinivibrio sp. | reverse complement strand
GCGTATTGGATTTGGCGCCGGTGATCTTGCGCAAAACCTCATTTATCAAACGGTATGCATGTATCTTCTTTTCTTTTATACCGATGTGTACGTGCTAGGTGGAGATGCCGCTCAATCTGCAGGTCTTGCCGGAACCATGTTTCTCGTGGTGAGGCTTGTAGATGTGATATGGGACCCTCTAGTCGGAACATTTGTTGATAAACATAACCCTTCATTAGGAAAGTATAGAAGTTACTTGGTATTAGGTGGAATTCCACTGACTATTCTTGCAATAGCCTGCTTATATGATGGATTTAGGCCATCGCTTGCGTATGCTTATGTGACATATGTGGCAATGTCAATGCTCTATACTCTTATCAATGTTCCCTATGGTGCATTAAATTCATCCTTAACTAGAGATACTGATGAAATTACCATATTAACCTCAGTGCGTATGTTTATGGCCAATATTGGTGGTTTATGCGTATCTGCAGGTGTTCCTATTCTTGTAGCTGCTCTCGCTGGAACGGATATTCCATTTGAAATGGCTTTATTTATGGGTTTAGGTTCTCTTCCTTCGTTTATTTTCATGCCATTGGTTCCAGCCATAAAAAAGAAAATAGGAAAAAAACAAATGTTTTATGTTTTTTTATGCGTTGCAATCATTGGCATGGCTCTGCTGTATATCATAAGCAAAGTTGGAACAATAGAAGAAAACATAACTCTTGTTTACATTGCACAGTTTATTAAATCAACCGGCGTGATTGTTGCCACGGGTTATATGTGGGCACTTATTCCTGAAGTCATTTCCTATGGTGAATATACGACAGTCCGTAGAATTTCAGGTATAGTCAATGCGTTAACAGGGATCTTTTTCAAGGTTGGTATGGCTTTAGGCGGTGTAGTACCAGGTTTTGTACTGTGGCTTGTAAACTATACGCCAGAAGTTGCTGGTGCAAGCAGTCTGCTAAGAGATTCACATGCTTGTTTTATCTGTATGCTGATCTATGCCATAGTCGGTCTAGGTTTGTTGATATTCTGTTTCTCACAGACTAAAGAACGAGTTGTCATGAATGAAGCAGAAACTCAAAATGTTAAAGTTTCAGATTTGTGGACAGAATTTCATGCGTAATCGTCCATTAAGGGTTGTGGCACTGTTCTTTATAACTTCATTTGCCATGATGTCGGTTGGAAATGCTGCGGGTGCATATTTTATGAATAATATGGAAACCTTACCTGACTTGGCCCAGGAAGGCATTCGCTGGCTGGTTTGTGTAATTCCTGCCCTGCTGCTTGTTCTTGCTATGTTCATAATTTCTAAATATGAACTTAGCGATGAAAAGATTGAACAGATAAATAAGGAAATCGAAGAGTGTAATTTAAAAGATTAGACGGATATTTGAGAAAAGAACGCAATCAATCTTTCAAGCCCACAGTAAAACTGTGGGACGCTTAATGTCTTACAAAAAATTTAACGTAAGGAGTATCGTGATGAATCCAAGATATCTATATCCACAAGATTATATGGCAGATCCTGCAGCTAATGTTTTTAACGGTCGCCTGTACATTTATCCAAGTCATGATTACGATAGTGGTGAGGCTTTTGATGATGATGGTGGCCATTTTCAGATGCGAGATTATCATGTTCTCTCCATGGATGATGTTATGCATGGAGAGGTAACTGATCATGGAGTAATCCTTAGTGTTGATGATGTTCCATGGGCTGAGAAACAAATGTGGGATAACGATGTTGTGGAAAAGAACGGTAAATATTATCTGTTTTTTTCTGCAAAAGATTATAACGGCGTATTTCACCTTGGTGTTGCCATAAGTGACAGACCAGAAGGACCTTTTAAAAGTGAGGCTGCACCAATCATAGGTTCCTATAGTATTGATCCATGTGTATTTAAGGATGACGATGGAGAAGTCTATTGCTACTTTGGCGGTCTTTGTGGTGGTCAGTTGCAATGGTATCGAAACAATAAACTAAAACCAGCTGCATCAGTGGGTGAGAAGAATTTCAATCCTACCCTTCTCCCTACAGGAAAGGATGAGGCACTCCCTTCAAGAGTAGCAAGAATGACGAAAGATATGCTACAGTTTTCTGAAGAGCCTAAGCCTGTTGTAATCCTTGATGAAAAAGGGGTGCCTCTGCCTGCCGATGATCCTCACAGATTTTTTGAGGCTTCATGGACATTCAAAAGAAATGACACTTACTATTTTACATATTCAACTGGTGATAGCCATTATCTTTGTTATGCAACAGCCTCAAATCCATACGGTCCTTTTGTCTATCAGGGAGTAATTCTAGAGCCTGTTTGCGGATGGACTACACATCATTCAATTACACAATATAAGGGACAGTGGTATATGTTTCATCATGACTGTAAACCATCTGAAGGCAAGGATTGGTTAAGAAGTCTCAAAGTATTGCCTTTTGATTTTGAGGCTGACGGAAAATAAAAACCATGAAATCGGAATAATCTTGATTCAATTTCCCATATACACAACAGTTGTGAGTGCTGTAATTGAATGACACGGCAACCATCAGACTCTGACTGGATGCTAAAAACAACTGATGTACTCTAGAAAAAACTTAGTGTCAAACTAAGTTTTTTCTTCAGCCTGTAGTTGCTATTCGACAGTAACTGATTTGGCAAGATTACGTGGCTGATCGACATCAGTACCATTGATGACAGCACAATGATAGGCTAAAAGCTGTAAAGGAATGGTAAAGAGGATCGGCTGCAGAACTTCAGGGCAGTCTGGCAGGTTGATGATTTTAGATTGAGAATCGTTCTTGATGTCACTCTCACCCGACTTGAAGATATAAATAAGTGCACCACGGGCACGTACTTCTTCCACATTGGAAATTAACTTATCCATAAGCGCATTATCAGGTGCTACCACAACAACCGGCATTTCTTTATCAATAAGGGCAATTGGACCATGTTTTAACTCGCCTGCAGCATAGCCTTCAGCATGAATATAACTAATTTCCTTTAATTTAAGTGCTCCCTCAAGAGCGATTGGATACATTATCCCACGACCTAAAAACAGACAGTGGCGCTTCCCTGAAAACTTCTCAGCCAGTGACTGAATATTCTTATCACAGGCTAAAAATTCCTCACATAGGGCTGGTAGTTTACGAATAGCCTCAATAATGTTCTGCTGCTGTGCCTGTGCTACGCAGCCCTTCTGCTTACCAATGATAAGCGCAAGCAGCAGCAACGAAAGTAACTGAGTGGTAAAGGCCTTGGTGGATGCAACGCCTATTTCAGCGCCAGCCTTGGTAAATATGGTAAAGTCAGATTCGCGAACCAATGATGAGCCATTTACGTTACAGATACAGATACTGTGCTCATATCCCTGTTCTTTGGCAATACGTAACGATGCCAAGGTATCCGCAGTTTCTCCAGACTGCGAGATGGTAATAAATAGACTGTTAGGCTTGACAACAGCCTTGCGATAACGGTATTCAGAGGCAATTTCGACATTAGTTGTGACGTGGGTTAGCTCTTCAAACCAGTATCTGCCGACAAGCCCTGCATGATAGGAGGTGCCGCAGGCTACAATCTGAATATTATCTAGTTTTTTGAAGGTGTCACTGTTAATACCAACCACAGTTTCAAGGGCAATTTCATCATTATCAAGTCGTCCCAGCAGCGTATTCTGTAAAGATAATGGTTGCTCAAAGATTTCTTTTTGCATGAAATGGCGGTATTTGCCTTTAGAAATACTTTCAGCGTCAAGATCGGATTCTACTATGTTTTTTTCAACCTTGTGTCCGTCTAAATCAGTAACCTCAATTGTATCGGTGGTTAAAACCGCCAGCTCGTTCTCTTCTAGGTAAATAAAGCGACGGGTTACAGGGAGCAGGGCTAGGGTATCCGATGCCACAAAATTTTCGCCAATACCAAGACCAATTATAAGTGGTGAGCCACATCTTGCTACCAGTAGTCTTTCTGGATCATTTTTATCCATAAGTGCAAGTCCAAATGAACCTTTAACTTCCTTAAGAGCAGTGCGAAAAGCACTCATAAGGTTGCCAGAGGTCTTAAGAAGGCTGTGAATAAGGCACAAAAGCACTTCAGTATCGGTTTGGGATTTAAAGTTATACCCTTTAGTAATCAGGTCTTCTTTAAGGCTTGCGAAGTTCTCAATGATCCCATTGTGTACCATGATGAGATTATCACAGACATGGGGATGGGCATTAGCAGTTGATGGAACGCCATGGGTCGCCCATCTAGTATGTGCAATACCGATAAATCCAGGACAGCCTTCTTCCTTGACCGCCTCCTTTAGTTTATTGACTTTACCCAGAGTCTTGATGAGATGACATTCTCCATTATCAAGAGTACAAATGCCAGCACTGTCATAGCCCCGATATTCGAGTCTTGATAGTCCTTCTAGAAGTATTTGACTTACGTTTCTCTGTGCAACAGCACCAACAATACCACACATTTTTCTGTCTTACCTCAAAATTAAATTTAGACTTATTGTAGCAGATTCTATTTTTACAGAGAATCAGTGTTGCTTGTGAGGACGAGGATAATTATCTATAACAGTGGCTTCTGCTCTAGTAATGATAAGAGCGCCCTCGTTTGAGGATATTCTCTTCGTAACTGTGGTGCCTGCTCCTACGGTTACTCCATTTTTCACTGTTACCGGGGCAACGAGCTGGGTATCAGAACCAATAAATACATCATCACCAATAGTTGTTTTAAATTTATTGGCCCCATCATAGTTACAAGTAATGGTTCCTGCTCCAATATTGACATTCTTGCCAATTTCAGCGTCGCCCAGATAGGAGAGATGTCCTGCCTTAGTATCTTGCCCAAGATGAGCCTTTTTACATTCAACAAAATTACCGACATGGACATTGTCCTCAAGTATATTACCAGGACGCAAACGTGCAAATGGACCTAGCGTATTGGCTTTTTTTACTAAAGACTCCTCAATGACGGTATAGGCTGAAATTACAGAATTATCACCAATTTCACAGTCCTTTAACAGGCATCCAGGTCCAATGATTACATTATTACCGAGTTTTACCGTACCTGAAAAAATACAATTGATATCTATAAATACATCCTGTCCACATTCTAACTGACCACGTAGATCAAAGCGTTCAGGATCAGCCAAGGTTACACCTAACTCCAAAAGTTCCTGTGCTTTACGACGCTGGTATAGCCGTTCTACAACAGAGAGCTGTGTTTTGGAATTAACACCAAGGAGCATCTCAAAATCTGGGGCAATCATGACTCCCACTTTTTGGTGTTCATTGATAAGCAATTCCGGAAGATCAGTAAGATAGTATTCTCCCTGAGTGTTACTGTTTTTAATCCTTGGTAAATAAGCATCAAGCGTGCTGGATTTAGCAAGAATAATGCCAGTGTTAACTTCCTTAATCTGCTTTTCTTGATTATTTGCGTCTTTTTCTTCTGTGATTTTGACTAATTTATTGTCATCTCCTCGTATTATTCTGCCGTATCCAAACGGATTATCCGTATAGGCACTCATAATCAAAAGGTCGTGATCAGATAGCGAGGCATAGAATTTACTTAACAAAGATGCGGGGGTGAGAGGAGTATCGCCATAAAGGACCAGCACACACGAATCTTTATCAACATTAGGCATAGCACAGGCTACAGCATGCCCTGTACCTAACTGTTCCTTTTGTATTGCGATGTGAATCAGCTCCCTTTGGGCAAGAGGTAAGGTGTTAATCATTTCTAAGACCCTATCAGACTGATGTCCAACGACAATATGTATGGCTTTAGGTGACAAAAGGCAGGCTGTGTCAATGACATGCTGCAGCATAGGTTTATCTGCTACTTTGTGAAGAACCTTCGGCAAAGAAGAGTGCATACGTTTTCCCTTACCCGCCGCAAGAATAATAATTTCAAGATTCATGATGCGTTCCTGTTTTATTTTGTTTGTGAAAAGAGTAATAAATAACAGCAAGTCCTAAGATTACAAAAGGAATGGAGAGTAAAGATCCAACATTCCAAAAACCGGTAGTATATTGAGCCTGTTCTTCTTTAAAAGGTTCAAGAAGCATTCTTGAAGTAAAGACTAAAGTTAACAGTAATCCTAAAATAAAACCTTCCGGCCTCTTTTTATAGTAAAAATAAATGCAGACTAACAATATGAAAATCATAAAATAGGTCAGTGATTCATATAATTGCACGGGGTGTCTTGGCATGTTTTCTCCTAGTCTTGCAAAGACCACTCCATAGTCTGAATGTGTAAATTTACCTAGAATCTCTGAATTGCAGTAGTTGCCAATCCTAATAAGTGTACAGACAAGAGCAACGGGAATACATAGCATGTCAGTAAGTTCAAAAAAACGATACTTTTTGTTACGCAAAAACAGAAAGATGGCTAAAAAAACTCCTACAGTCCCTCCGTGACTAGCAAGCCCTCCCTGCCATACTTTAAGAATATCTATAGGATGTGAGAGGTAGTAATCCGGCTCATAGATTAGACAGTGTGCAAGTCTGGCTCCGATAACCGTGCCAAGAAATATGTAAAAAAGAAGTTTGTCTAAATCTTCTCCCTTGTAGCCTTTTCTTTTAAATAGGAACTGCATGATGATGTAGCCCATGATAAAACCACAGGAAAACAGCAGACCATACCATCTGATAGAGACAGCACCAAAGGACAGGGCAATAGGATTGATAGTATTTGTTATCATAAAGGAAATTGGCTATATATAATACAACCGTAATTGGGGTATCTTAAAAAAAATATCAAATGTGTAATTTTATACACAGCCGTTAATTCTAAGACAATCTCTTTAATTTGCAAAGAGTATATACTTGTGATAAATTCTGCTAATCAGAGATTATTGATTTATAAAGACTTCATAATATGTTTCATCTTCTTGCCGTTCAGAGTTTTTTAGCCGGTATAGGTATAATGCTGGTTATTTTAGCAGTAGTGCTTTTCTTCATAAAAGGTTACAGAAAAGATGGAATTTTAATTCTATTTTTATCAAATTTGCCCATCTGGTCAGCTATACTTTATCCCAATAGTCTTTCCAAATTATGTATTCATCTTGGTGCGAGTCCGAATTTTCTCGACAGGGATCTATTATTTTTCGGTATTGGCATAGGTTTTTTTATTTGTTCTATGATTTTTATCTGTCTGCATAAACTGCATAAATCTTTAAGTAAAAAAGTAAATGGTGGCAGTCAGGATGATGAAGAAAGCACCATGGGCAACAATAATGGCAGTACCTATAACGGAACGGAATCTTCATTGAAAACCAAAGAGCAACTCTCATACGAATATAAAAGAACCAGTTCCGATTATGTTAATCCAGAGGTTTTTTCAGCCATTAGGAAAAACCGTAACATTACAAAATAAATAGAAATATTCAATTGAAGATCATTTTTTCAGGTGTTGATGAAGCCTACAGTCAACATCTGCTTTTACCAGAGGCTGTTATAAACTGTGTAAAAAAACATTCTCTCGTACGGCAGAAAACTTTTCTTGCAGGTCGTGTTCTTTTAAATTTGGCATTAAAGCAGTTTTATGGTGTTAATTCGCTGCCAAAAATGTTTATCGGAGAGCATGGCAAGCCAGAGTTTTTTGAAGCCCGGTATCCTCGTTTTAATATCAGTCACAGCAGAAATCTCATCGTTCTTGGTCTGTCAGACAGCAATGTAGGCATTGATGTAGAATGTTTTAGAAAGAGTTTTCATTTTGACAAACTAAAAGAATATCTCTTTGATGCTAAAGAACTTACTTATTTTCACGGACTAGACCTTGATTCTCAGCTTTTTTTATTCAAGGCTTTATGGACGTTAAGGGAATGTCTTATAAAATTCACCGGTAGGGGGCTTTTAGATTTAAGAGCTATTCGCACTGATCTTCTCAATCAGACTTTTACTTATTTCTCTGCTCGCGGAAATTTGCATGTTAGTGTACGAAAACTTGAGCCTTCTTTGTTCAATACATCCTATTTGAATGAAAAAGGGAGCTGTCTTGCCTTTAGTTTCAGAACCCATGAATCAGTAGAGTTTTACAGACATGAAAATGGCCTGCTTGTCTCCTGTGAGCCCCCGCTAGAAGTATATGATTTTAGAAAGGCTAATTAATCTTGCAGTCATACGCTGCACAATAGCAGAATTTTTTCTAGATAATTAAGAGGTTTTATGAGTGAAGTAATCAATGAGTCTATTAACCTGTTTATTACCTTTGTGCTTCTACGATATTTTGTAAAACCACTTAGGTTTGGAAAAATATTTAAATTGATAATAGCCGTCATAGTAGTTTTAAATTTTTTTAATATGACTATGTACAGCTTTTTTAAGTATACAGTTGCTCAATCCGGTGCTCCATTGGCACTCTATCTTTTTTTGGAAATAACTTTTTTTTCAACGTTGTTCCTGTTTATGCTGGTTGTATGCAGGATTATTCTCGTTTTTTGCTTAAAAAAGACTTCGTTGACTCGTATTGTACAGTATTGTGAGGCATCTAAAGCATCCACTGCTCTCATTATGATGTTTTTCAGTGTGGGTATTTCAGCATATGGTGTCCTAAATACATTAAATCCTGCGATTGACGTTTTTTATACTCTAAAAATTGATAAATTACAGCAAGAAGATGCAGGTTTTAAAATTGTTGAGATAAGTGATCTGCATATAGATAAATTAACATCTTGTGATGATATCCAGAATATTGTGGACAGAGTTAATGCGCATAAACCTGACATGATAATCATTGCAGGAGATATCGCTGATGGCATGGTTTCGGATCTTAAGGATAAAACCGATTTACTCTTCAGTCTTAAATCGCGGTATGGCATCTACGCGGTGTCAGGAAATCATGAAATGTATTTTGATTATCACGGATGGCTTACCTACCTTGAAAAAGGGGGGATCCATTTTCTCGAAAACAAGTCTTATCTACTTAAGGATGACAATGGTAGGGAGATTATGAATCTTTGTGGTATTAGCGATAAAAAGGGTAAGAAGATAGGATTGCCAAAACCAAATCCTCAATTGGCTTGTAGAGATATCAAGATCAATTTACCGACAGTTTTTCTAAGTCATCGTCCGGCTTACGCTTATGATGCAAAGGAGTTTGCTTCACTTACACTAAGTGGACATACGCACGGTGGACTTATGCCATTGCTAGATATTCTAGTCGGAATACAAAACAAAGGAAAAGTTCATGGTTTATATCAGATTGATAATGAATACCTCATTGTTTCGCGCGGTACTATGATTAACTCGGCTTCAGCCTTCAGAATACTGAATCCGGCAACCATTGAGATCGTTACCTTAATTCCAGATTAGAAGTTACGCTTACCTTGTGTTAGTAAAACTTTTAACCTGCGTAATCATAAGATGAATCGATAGCAACGTGAACACTCTGAAGTCCTGCAATATCACGAATGCTTTCAATTAGATCGTCTGAGGCACGGTAGCGATAGAGATCGTTACGCAGTTTTATCAGTTTATTGTCGATGATGATGTTGAGTGAATAGCCTCTTTCAACATCTTCTTTATTTTCTGCCATTTGCAACTGTTGATTAATGTAGCGTACATCCAAACGATTACGCATGATGATTTCATCTATGGAAGTGATGTTCTTTTCAAGAGTTTTACTGGTGAGATTTATAATTATTTTACCTGTACGATGTTCTCTTAATTCCTCAAGAGTACTGAAACTCCGTACTGTAAAGCGCAATTTTACAGAGTTATCGGCTTCCTGTGTGGAGTAGTATAGTGCATTAACTACCAAAATGAGCGGTGTAGGTACTTTTTCATTTCCACTCTTTGGTCCTTTTTTCTTAGCTGGCTTTTCCTCGTTATGCTTTCTTTCTACTTCTCGGTACTTATCAGCAAGTTTATCAAATAGACAAATTTCAAAGGTGCCGGTGCCATCGTCAAGTGTTAAAGCATAAAAACTTTTGGAAGCATTTTTTTTAGATTGCAGACAGCTACTTTCTATAACAACACCTCCCACCGTAAAAACAGCAGGTTTATCTTTGCTACCAGGAAGCATATTATTAAGCGTAGTGTCTCCGCAATAACGGATAAGCTCAGGCTTATAAGCATTGATGGGATGTCCTGATAAATAAAGCCCCAAAATATTTTTTTCATGGTAGAGTCTAATTTTATCTGACCATTCTACAACCTGTATGTAATTAGGTTTGACATTAGTATCATCAAGACAGCTAAACAAATCGGTCTGTCCGGTCTCTATATTGTTGGCTTTTTGTGCTGCATAGGAAAGAGCAACCGGAATGGAGGCTAGCATCTGAGCACGATTTGTGCCTATACTATCAAGGGCACCACTCTTGATGAATGCCTCGAGAGTGCCTTTAGAAATATAATCTTTGCCAACACGATATACAAAATCAAAATAGTCAATAAATTTTCCGTGAGCATTACGCTCTTCAACAATATGATCAACAAGTTTTTCGCCAACTCCCTTTATGGCGGAGAATCCGTATATTACATTGCCGTCATCGTCAACGCCAAAATGAAATTTGCCGACATTCACATCGGGTGGATTGACTTTTACTCCTAGTCTATGGCATTCGCCAATATAGGCTATAAGTTTTTCTGTTTTCATGCAGTCTGCAGTCATCATGGCTGCCAAAAATTCAGCAGGATAATGGACTTTGAGATACAAAGTCCACCAGGCTACCAGAGCATAGGCAGCAGAATGAGATTTATTAAAACCATATTGAGCAAATTCCTGTACTCCATCGAAAATTTTACCCATGATGGCAAGGTCTTTTCCTCGTTTGGCGCAGCCTTTATTGAATACTTCTCTTTGGACCGCCATTACAGATAGTTCTTTTTTTCCCATGGCTCGTCTTAAAATATCTGCACCACCAAGTGAATAACCGGCCAGAACCTGAGCAATCTGCATTACCTGTTCTTGATATAGAATAACCCCGTATGTTGCGTCAAGTACTGGTTTAAGATCCATATCCTGAGCCTCAGCAAGAGGATAGGAAATAGGTTCTAATCCGCGTTTACGAAGCACAAAGTGGTCGGCCATGCCGGAGTTTAATGGTCCCGGACGGTACAGAGCAACTAGGGCTACAAGATCTTCAAATCTGTCAGGCTGCATTCGTCCTATGAGGTTTCTCATGCCTGTAGATTCCAACTGGAATACAGCGGTAGTTTCAGTTTCCTGAATCATTTTATATGAAGCGTCATCTTCATAAGGTATGGCGGCAATGTTTATGGGTGGAAGGCCCTTCTTTTTTCTTTTTTCATCGATCATCTGTTTAGCATCATCGATGATCGTAAGTGTGGTAAGACCTAAAAAGTCAAATTTAACCAGACCTGCGTGCTCAACATCTTTTTTGTCATACTGCGTTATCGGATTGCCATCAGAATCGAGCATTAGAGGTGCAAATTCTGCAATTCTAGTAGGAGAGATCACCACACCAGCTGCATGTTTTCCAATGCTTCTGATAACTCCTTCTAATCTTCTTGATACATCGATAAGTTCTATTGTTTCTTTATCATCGCTGAGTTTGGCGCGGTTATACATAGCCACAAAATCAGGGGATGCTGGTTCTAATTTTTCATTTGGTTTTTTGGGATCAATACCAAAACAGGCATTGAAGGTGGTTCCTGGTTTTTCTGGTATAAGGCCTGCCACACGTCTCACTTGACCTAAAGGAATACCAATGGCACGTCCTACTCCCTGTATGGCGGCCTTAGGAGCAAGTGTACCAAAGGCTGCAATCTGTGATACTGCATTTCGTCCATAGTGATCAACAACATGCTGTAATGTCAATGCCCGTTTTCTCTGACAGAAATCAACATCAAAATCAGGCATGGAAACACGTTCTGGATTTAAAAATCTTTCAAACAATAGATCAAAACGTAAAGGATCAAAATCTGTAATTGTAAGAGCATAGGCTACAAGGGAGCCTCCGCCAGATCCTCTTCCAGGACCTACAGGCACTCCATTTGCCTTAGACCACTGAATAAATTCCATCACGATAAGAAAATATCCAGGAAAATCCATTTTAATAATAACTTCTAGCTCTCTCTCAAGTCGTGCTTCATAAATGGGCCTTTTCTCTTCTCGGATCTTTTCATCTGGGAATAAGAATTTTAGTCTTTCTTCAAGACCTTCTCTTGCTTTCATTCTTAAACAGTCGGCGGAAGATAATTCACCTGTATCATAACGAGGTAATCTTGGGACATCGAGTTCTATTTCAACATTACAGCGTTCTGCAATTTGACGGGTGTTAATCAGGGCCTCCGGAAGGTCATAAAATAACTCTTCCATTTCTTGAGGAGAGCGTAAATACTGTTCCTCAGAATACAGTCGTGCATTTTCGGCATCACCTTTTTGACAACCTTTTTGGATGGCGACACGAATATCATGTACGTAGTAATCAGAAAATCCATCCTGAGGAGTTTCATTTGGACCTAAAAGAAATCTGGTGTCATTTGTGGCAACTGGGGCTATCTGATATTTACTGCATAAATTTAAAGCAGCCACCTCAAATTCACCTTCGCCTGCACGATTAGTTCTTGTTATTTCAAAACAGAATCTGTCCCCATAATGTTTAATGTATTTTTCAAGTCGATTTTTTAGTTTCTGTTTTTCATCTTCCCTAATAAAATTAGCAATGTCACCATTAAAGCCATCTAAAAGGATAAGACCTTCAGCATATTTGAAAAGGTCGTTTACCGAGGCTGCAACATCAGAAATATCAGGTGAAGCAGTATTGATCCAAGCATCAGAAAGAATATCGTATAGATTTTGTTTACCTATTCTATTTGTAGCTAGTAGCGTGACCATAAAATATTTTTCTGGTTCACCAGGTTTAGTATCTTCTTTTACTTTAAGATCCGCTCCCATTATGGGTTTAATGCCTTTTTTGTTACATTCATTATAGAATCTGATAAATCCTGCCATGTTATTAAAATCAGTTACAGCAAGAGCAGGGATCTTTAGCTTTGCTGCTTTGCTAACTATGTCTCCAACATTTTGTAACCCATCATTTATGGAATAACATGAGTGTACATGCAGTGGAATGTAAGAATGTGAATTTTCCATGTTCTTCTCCATATATGGAAGATGACTGTAACTGATTATGTATAATGTTAAAAAAAGGCATTTTATTCAGAAAACAGTATTTATGCTAACTTTCTTCTATTTTAAACCTTATTTTTTTTAATATTAAAAGTCCTTTAGGAACCTCATTTATTGGAGATCAAGTGGAACCTTATGTTTTGGAGCAGGAAATTCGCAATCAATTGCTGATATTTCGTCAGAACTTAAGGTTATGGTACATACTGCGGCATTTTCCATGGTATGTTTCACAGAAGAGCTTTTAGGAATGGCTATCATGTGTTCATATCTTAGAACAAAAGCTAGTAATACCTGCATAACGCTAATGTTATGATTGTGAGCTATTTCCATCAGAGTTTCATTTGATAAAAGTTTAGAACATAGTCTGCCTCCCTGTGCTAAAGGACAGTAGCTCATTGGAATTACATTATTTTTTTCCATATATGGTAACAGATCATATTCAATACCGCGTGAACCAACATGGTATAGAACCTGATTTAATACACAATTCTTGCCACCGCAAGTTTCAATAAATGTTTTAAGCTCTAAAGTATCGAAATTTGATACTCCCCAAGAACGAATTAAACCGTCTTTTACAAGATTTTCCATTCCTTCGATAACTTCTTCAAAAGGTACGTGTCCAATCCAATGATATAGATATGAATCGAGATAGTCTGTTTGAAGTCTCCTAAGAGATGCTTCCAAACTTTTTTTTATTCTATTTTTTTCAGCATTTTGTGGAAGAACTTTTGATATTAAAAATAATTCATCTCGTCGGAAATTTTTTATTGCCTCACCTACAACAGATTCAGATTTTCCGTTACCATACATTTCGGCCGTATCTATAAGAGTCATACCTGATTCAATACCCTTGCATATTGCCATGCATTCTTCATTTTTATTTTGTTGATTATCTCCTATAGACCACATTCCCATTCCCAATTTAGGAATTTTTAATCCATTTTTTAGATTGACAAAGGTATTCATCTAGACTCCATCAAATTTTGCATGCAAGATACTAATCAACTCAATATAGAGCTGATTGACAGCTCCCCATGGCTGAAGCCAGGGGATTCCTATTACCCTACTGATGTTATCAGCTGACCAGTCCATTTCTGGTAGGTCG